>JAOUDU010000535.1 GCA_029859085.1 Gammaproteobacteria bacterium
AGGTGGGAATGCTGGATGGAACCGCGGAACTGCGCGGCTCCATCCCCGCGTCGTTTATCTCCGGCACCCTGCTGAAATGGCGCGCGCCGGACCTGCTGCAGGAAGTGGACGGCAAGCAGTATATGAACGGTGGCGCTTTCGAATACTGGTCTGCCTCGGGACTCACCGGCGTGTGGGCCGAAGAGAATACCCGGGACTCGATCTACGCGGCCTTCCGCCGCAAGGAGACCTTCGCCACCAGTGGCCCGCGCATGAAAGTGCGCTTTTTTGCCGGTTACGATTTTGCCCCGGACCTGGCTGACAGCCCGGACCTCACGGCAAGCGCCTATCGCGGGGGGGTGACCATGGGCAGCGACCTGCCGGCGGACGCGGGCAGGGAACCGGCGTTCCTGGTGTGGGCCGCGGCCGATCCCCGGGGAACCGCCCTGCAGCGGGTCCAGGTGATCAAGGGCTACCTCGAAAATGGCGAACACCAGGAGCGCATCCATGACGTGGCCTGCTCCGACCAACTGGTGCCGGACCCCGCCAGCGGGCGCTGCCCCGACAACGGCGCGCGGGTAAACCTGGCAGACTGTTCCACCACCGCCGGGGTGGGTGCCGCGGAGTTGAAAATACTGTGGCGGGACCCGGATTTCGATCCCGCACAGGAGGCTTTCTATTACGTGCGGGTGCTGGAGAACCCGACCTGCCGATGGTCGACCTGGGATGCGATCCGCGCCGGGGTGGCACCGCGCAGCGACCTGCACAGCACCATCCAGGAGCGAGCCTGGTCCTCGCCTATCTGGTATCGGCCGGCGGCTCCCGAGCCTGCTGCGGAGACAGGCCTCACCCCGGCCGAACCAGCCGGGGCATAGGCTTTGTTACAGGGCTGGAATACGCAGGCTCTGGCCAGGATAGATCTTGTCGGGATCCTTCAGCATGGGCTTGTTGGCTTCAAAGATCACGGTGTATTTGGCTGCTGAGCCGTAGTGCTGCTGGGCAATCTTGCCCAGGGTGTCGCCGGCCTTGACCGTGTAAAAGGTCGACTCGGCCGCGGGCGCCGCGGATGCGGCCGCCGCCGGCGCACTCACCTGCAGCTGGCAATCCACTTTCGCAATGCCGTGCTGGTTGCCGGCGCAGAGCACGATTTTCTCCAGCGCCTCCTGGCTCGGCGCGGTGCCGGTGAGGACCGCGGTATCACCGTCGACTTTCACCGCCACCTTCTCGCCCTCGACGTCCAGCTGTGCCACCATGTGCGCGATATTCTGCTGGCGCAGCTCATTGACACGCTGGGGCGATACCTCGACAGTCCTGGTCGCCTCCTCGTTGGCGGTGCTGCCCAAAACCTTTTCGGTCAGCTTTTCACCAGCGTCTGCCACAAAATCAAATAATCCCATTTTTAACAGTCTCCTGGATTGTCAGGTGGTTTATCTGCCGCCGGATACACGGGCAGCCAGTTGCTGGATCCCGCAAACTATAGTCCATCATTCCCGACGCGCCAAATGCATCCGGGGGCGGGCTAGCTGTAGATATCGATCATTTTTTCGTCGACACGAAACGGCAGCCGGCTGCAGACATCCGGCCCTATCGGCAGTTCCGGATGGCGCCACAAGGGCTCCCAGCATCCATGCCTGCGCAGCAGGGACTGCGCCGCTTCCTGTTCAGTGGCAGGCAGCGCCGTGTAATGTTTGCGCAGCTGCTGCAGGCACCACACGCGATACCTGGACCAGCGTGCCCCGCGGTACTGGACACCACCGATTTCGACGTCGAAGCGCTTGTGGCCAGCGGCAACGGCCTCGACATTGGCACACAGGTAGGGCAGGTAATGTGTACCGATCTCATCGAGTATCGGGCCCCAGTCGCCGGGAATACCCGACAGCAGTGAACCCGGGTGTCCCTCGAGCCGGGTATTCCACAGGCGGGCAGCCCACTCATACACCGCGGGCGCCTGCTGGCGCATGATCTCCGCGGGTACCGGATCGAGCGCGAAATGGCGGAAGATCGGCCCCGAAAAACCTATATCAGCGAGGCTGGGTTTGGCGCCCAGCAGGAAGGGTCGCGTGGCAAATATCGCCTGCAGATGCTGCAGGTTGCGCCGATAGATGGCCTCGACCCCGGGCACCTGGGCGGGCACGATGCCGTCGCCGGCAGTGTAGCCGTGGCGCTGGCGCCGGGTGATCGACCAGCGCTTCAGAAAAGCGGGCACGGGGATGCCGTCGCCGACCTCATTCGCCAGGTGGCAGCTCGCGAACCGGGCGCCCTCTTCGTAGTACCAGCGATAATGCATGGCGGGGCGCCACAGCCACTCATCGGCATAATCCTCCAGCAGCAGGCTGAAAAACCGCTGCAGCGGATCCACCGGCGTGACCACCGGATCGGGGTAGGTGGTCTCAAACCACTGGATGATGGGCGTGCTGTCGCTCATCCAGCGCCCGTCGGCGAACTCCACCGCCGGCATCTGGGTCGACCCGGTCATCGCCCTGACCCGCGGGGCGTGCCGGCGGGAAGTCAGGGCCTGCAGCCGGTAGGGGATGCCCTTGACGCGCAGGTAGTTTTCCAGCTTTCCGGTGAAGTAGGAAATACTGGATCCATAAAGCGTGAGTGGAAACGCCGGATCAGGTGCTTGCATAGTGCCTCATCGCTCTTGTTTGCGGTAATGATAGCAGCAGCCCGGCACCCGGGCATCGGTTCCTGACCGAAGCTGCGTGAGTACTGTATAATCGCGCCCTCTTTCCCGGCTACCAGACAGAACGGTTTTCCAATGGCGCAAGAAACTCCCGTGGCAACGAACAAGGTCGGCTTTGTCTCGCTGGGCTGCCCCAAGGCGCTGGTGGATTCCGAGCGCATCCTCACCCAGCTGAAGATAGACGGCTACGAGATCGTGCCCAGCTACGAGGACGCCCAGATCGTGGTGGTCAATACCTGCGGCTTCATCGACAGCGCCAAGCAGGAATCCCTGGACGCGATAGGCGAGGCC
>JAOUDU010000536.1 GCA_029859085.1 Gammaproteobacteria bacterium
TTTTCCCCTGTTCGACCAGCCCGACCTGAAGGCTCGCTTCGAACTTTCCCTGGTGGTTCCCGCGGGCTGGAGGGCTCTGGCGAATGCGCCGCTGGAGCAGCGTGCCGAAACCGGGGAGGGGCGGGAAGAATACCGCTTCGCGCCCTCCGACCCGATCAGTCCCTACCTCTTTGCCTTCGTGGCGGGAGAGTTCCAGGCAGTGACCCGGGAGGTGAACGGCCGCTCCATGACGATGCTCCACCGGGAGACGGACGCGGCGAAAGTGGCGCGCAACCTCGATGCGATCTTCGAACTCCACGGGCGCGCTATCGCCTGGATGGAGCAGTACACCGGTATTGATTATCCCTTCCAGAAATTCGATTTCGTGCTGCTGCCGGGTTTCCCCTACGGCGGCATGGAGCATGCCGGCGCTATCGCCTACCGCGCACCCAGCCTGCTGCTGGATGCTGCTCCGACGCTGTCCGATCAGCTGGGGCGCGCCCAGTTGATTGCCCACGAAACCGCACATATGTGGTTCGGCGACCTGGTGACCATGCGCTGGTTCAATGATGTCTGGACCAAGGAAGTGTTTGCCAATTTCATGGCGGACAAGATGGTGAGCCCGGCGTTTCCGGGGGTGGACTACGCGCTCAGGTTCCTGGTCAATCACTACCCGGCGGCCTATGCGGTGGACCGCTCCGGGGGCGCCAACCCGATCCGGCAGGCGCTGCCCAACCTCAACCAGGCGGGGCAGCTTTACGGCAGCATTATCTACCACAAGGCGCCGATCATGATGCGCCAGCTGGAGCTGCTGGTGGGGGAGGAGGCCATGAGGCAGGGGCTGGGTGAGTACCTGCGCAAGTACGCCTGGGGCAATGCCACCTGGCCCGACCTGATCGGCATACTCGATGCCCGCACCGATATCGACCTGGCCGCATGGAGCGAGGTCTGGGTCAATACCGCGGGCCGGCCGGACTTCCGGGTGCTACCGGCCGGGAACGACGGTTTCCATGAGGGTGCGGGCACCGGCTCCAGTGTGCTGTTGCAGGAGGATCCCGCCGGCCTGGGCCGCGTCTGGCCGCAGCAGTTCGAGCTGGTCAGCCTGTTCGCGCAGGGCCAGGCCAGTGCGACCGTGTCCGCGGTCGGCGACCGCACTATGCTGCCACCCGCGTCCGGGGATGGGCCTGCCGTAACCCTGTTCAATGCGGATGGTCGCGGCTACGGCCGGTTTCCCGGCGGTGTCGAGCTGTTACTTGCCTGGGACCGGCTGCAACCGATACAGAGAGGCTCAGCGCTGATCACCGCCTGGGATAACCTGCTCGCGGGCTCGATCGCCGATATCAACGGCTATTTCGACATACTGCTGGACATCGTGCAGCGGGAGCAGGATCCCCTGTTACTGGAGCTGGCACTGGGCCAGCTGCAATATGTCTACCAGGGCTTGCTGGATACCGCGCAGCGCACCGCGCTGGCATCGGCCACAGAAGAGCGGTTGTGGGCGACCGTTGCGGCGCAACCCGACGGGAGCCGCACCAAACTGGTGTTCGGGTATTACGCGACACTGCTCGCCACGCCTGCCCACGTCCGGCAACTCTACGAAATCTGGGCGGGAACACGAACGGTGGACAAGCTCGTCCTGGAGGAGGAAGACAGGATGGTGCTGGCGCAGACACTGGCCATCAGGCTGCCGGCACAGGCCGCCGCGATCATCGCGCGGCAACTGGCCGCTACCGCCAACCCTGACCGTCGCCGCAGGCTGGAATTCGTCGCCCCGTCCCTGTCTGCCGATGCCGCCGTGCGAGATGCCTTTTTCGAGTCCCTGCGGGATCCCGGGAACCGGCGGACGGAAACCTGGGTGAGTGAGGCCGTGGCCAACCTGCATCACCCGTCGAGAATCACCCAATCGGAAAAATACATCCTGCCCAGCCTGGAGTTACTGCAGGAAATCCAGGTGACCGGCGACATCTTTTTCCCGGGAGACTGGTTGCGGGCAACCCTGGGCAATCACAATTCCGCGACGGCGGCGCAGACCGTGCGCCGGTTTCTGGCCGAGCGGCCCGATTACAGCCCGCAATTGCGGATGAAAATTTTGCAGGAAGCGGACATGCTGTTCCGGGCAGCGCAGATCAGGAGCCGGTCTGCCGTACCCGCGCCGGCTTCCCGGCCGGTTCGATAAAGAGAACCGCTGCCGGGCAGGATTGCGGTTTTCGGTTCCAGGATGATACATATCAAGTCCGGTGGAGATCGATCCAGCCAAAGTCAGCTAAACTGGTGAAAGAGCCGGCAAAGAAAGGCAGGTGGTTTTTCCCCTATGAAAGACACCACGCAACTGGAAGATGGCGCCACCATCGCCGTTGTCGGCGGCGGCCCGGCCGGGGCATTTTCCGCCATCCACCTGCTCAGGAAGGCGCATCGGCTCGGGCGCCGGATCCGGGTCGTTATTTTTGAATCGAGATGTCGAGCCCGGGCAAAGGACACGGGTGCGCTTGCGGGCCCCTACACCGGCTGCCCACAGTGTGCCGGGGGCATATCGCCACGCCTGCATGACGTACTGGCGGAGCTGGGTATAAACCTGCCGCCTGCTGTCGTCCAGGCCTCCATCGCTTCGATCACCGTGCAGGGCAACTGGAAAAGTGTATACCTTCCCGTGCCCCCCGACCGGCCGATGTCATCGGTGTTTCGCGGCACACTGCCTTTCGGCCAGCATTTCCCGGCCGACTGCTTTGATGCTCTCCTGCTGCGGGTTGCCAGTGAGAGCGGCGCGGAACTGATCGGCACCCGGGTATTCCGGGGTGCTTACGGCAGCGATCGCAGGGTTCACCTGAGCTACCTGCTCAACGGCGTCGAGACAGTGCTGGCAGCGGATTTCGCCATATTCGCCGGTGGCGTCAACGACAGGGCGGACAAGGCCCATGCGCTGCCTGACACTATGGAGATATTCCGGCAGTTGCAGCCGGCCTACGTGCCG
>JAOUDU010000537.1 GCA_029859085.1 Gammaproteobacteria bacterium
CCCATGCTCAATATCGCCCTGGGCTCAAAGGCCAGCGCGATGCTCACCGGCGTTGCGCCTCCGCCTGGCAGTGACTTTGAAAAGGTGGTGCTCGACGCCCTGGCTTTCGTGGGAATCACCCCCACCCTGGGTAATATGCTCTGCATCATGGTGGGCGGGGTCGCCCTGAAAAGTGCGTTCCTGCTGGTGGCGGAGCGCCAGGTCGGCTACACCGCCGCCCAGGTCGGCACCGATCTGCGGCTGCAGATGCTGCGGGCTGTGCTGCGCAGCAAATGGGAGTATTTCCTGCACCAGCCCGTGGGCAAGCTGACCAACGCCCTGGCCACCGAGGCCCAGCGCGCCTCAACCGCCTTCGTCAATGGCGCCACCGCCATCACCTTCCTGATCCAGGCACTGGTATACGGTGCGGTAGCCTTCGCCCTCTCCTGGCGCGCCTCGCTGGCGGCCATCGTGGCCGGGGCAGTCGTCATCGGCCTGTCCCACTTCCTGGTGCGGCTCACCCGCCGGGCGGGCAAGCGGCAGACCCGCCTGATGACCTCCCTGATGGCCAACCTGACAGACACCCTGCAGTCGGTCAAGCCGCTCAAGGCGATGGCCCGGGAACACCTGGCGGACCAGGTGCTGGCCCATGACACCAACCAGCTGAACAAGGCCTTGCGCCGCCAGGTGATGTACGGCGCTGTCCTGGACTCCGCCCAGGAGCTGATGTTTACCGGGTTCATCTGCCTTGGGGTCTGGGTCGCCATCGAGAAATTCACGATCGACCTGGCGATGGTGATGGTGCTGGTGGTGGCCCTGGGCCGGGCATTTTCCTTCTTCGGCAAGGTCCAGAAGCAGCACCAGAAACTTGCCCAGGGCGAGAGCGCCTACTGGGCGATGGTGGCGTCCATCAAGGCGGCCGAAGACGCGGAGGAACAACTCGGCGGCGGCGCAGTTCCCCACTTCGAGCAGGGCCTGCAGTTCAAGGACGTGTGCTTCAACTACGACCAGCAGCACCGGGTCTTCGACGGCCTGTGCCTGGATATCAGGGCGGGCTCGCTGACCACCCTGGTGGGTCCGTCCGGTTCGGGCAAGACCACCATCATCGACCTGGCGATTGCGCTGCTGCAACCACAGCGGGGGCAGGTACTGGTGGACGGCGTGCCGCTGCGGGATATCGACATCAAGCAGTGGCGCAGCATGATCGGCTATGTGCCCCAGGATACCCTGCTGCTGCACGACACCATTCTCCACAATGTGACTCTCGGGGATCCGGCACTGACCCTCGCCGACGCCGAAGAGGCGCTGCGCGCCGCCGGCGCCTGGGACTTTGTTTCAATGCTGCCGCAGGGCCTGGATACCATCGTGGGCGAGCGCGGCGGCAAGCTCTCCGGCGGCCAGCGCCAGCGTATCGTGATCGCCAGGGCGCTGATCAACAAGCCCCGGCTGCTGATTCTCGACGAGGCCACCAGCGCTCTCGACCCGGAAAGCGAAGAGGTGGTGCGGCAAACCATGGAGGGGCTGAAGGGACGGCTCACCATCCTGGCGATCTCCCACAACCGGGCGCTGGTGCAGGCGGCGGATTACGTCTACCAGCTCAACGCCGGCAGTGCCCGCCTGCTGGACGCCGCGGGCCAGTCAAGCCTGGCCAAGTAGTGTCGAAGGGCCTGGCCCGCTTTATCGGATATTCACTCGACCAGGTATGGCGTTGCGCAAAAAGGTCGAATGAATTCGACCCTACCGGTCCCGGCAAAACAACCCCTCCACCGCGGCCACGGCGCGCTGCATATCGGACTCCGCCGGCATTACCGAGGCGCCCGACTCCTCGTCCAGCCAGAACGCGCGACCGCTGGCGCGCAACTGCTGGTGCACCAGGGTTATATCGCGACTGAGGCGGTTCCAGAGCCAGCGCATCAGGGCGGCATAGAGTGTCGCCCCCGGGCGGAAGTCGACCTCGTCACCCCCCGCGCCGCGCATACCTCCCAGGTCGAACATCTGGACGAGGCGACCGGTGGCACAGGCTTCCGACAACATCGCAATGCTGTCCCCGGTGACCACCAGCCGGTCCGCCACCGCGAGAATGCCGAGGTAGGGATTGGCCGGGTCGGAGGGCTGCCAGCGATAAAAAAAATTCGGCACATCGATCCCCGCCTGCAGTGCGTCAATGGCCTGATCGCTGGTGCGCGAACTGGTGGAAACCAGCAGCGAGCCCCCGCCCTGGCGCGCGATACTGGAAGCCTGTTGGGCGAGGCGGGACGCGGCCAGCGGGCCCAGGGTAAAAGGGCCGCTGTCACCACCGGCGATCACCGCAATCCGCGGCCGGGGCAGGTGGGCGAAGGCAGCGGCCCACTGCTGCCGCGCCGCGTCCAGCCGCTGCGGGGTTACGCTGTGCAGCGTCAGGGTATTGTTGAGGACATTGGTGCGGTCGGGCACCCGGTACTGGGGCGTGGTGATCACCAGGTCGAACCCGCCCAGGGGCCCCCAGGGACGACCCACATGCACATAGCGGGTACGTCCGCCTGAGCGGGCGCGGATCCAGCGACACACCGGCTCGTTGCGGACCCCGCTGGATATGACCAGGTCAGGCCAGGGCGGCTCCAGCATCGCCCGGGATTCAGTAGTGATCCCGCGCAGGCTGGCAAGCCCCAGGACATGCTGCAGGACCACGTGCTTGCGATACACCAGGCGCTTGGTTTCACAGGGCCAGCCAAGGGTATCCACCAGCGCCCGGACCTGGCTTTGCTCCCCCGCCCGGTAGGCGTCGATCAACCAAATGACTGGCATTACCATTCTTCCGTGGGTATAGTTCCAGCCTTCGAAATCTAGCGACTTACCCCCGGTGGCGCAAGGGCTGGCGCAAGGGCAGAGGCGAAATGACCGACTACCAAGAATACCTGGACTTCCTGTACAGCGCTCTGGCGACACAAAATAAAAAAAATATTGAACTGACAGAATCAACCCATCTCG
>JAOUDU010000538.1 GCA_029859085.1 Gammaproteobacteria bacterium
TAGTCGGATGGTCTATCTATGTATAGCTCTATGATTTATATGCGAAATGGTGGGCCCAGAAGGACTTAACGGGCCGGCCTCCCGGCCTCGAGCTGCCGATTATGAGGAGCTCGGAGAGGGCCGATCCCAGGCAGCAAGCGGAAGAAAGGTAAGGCGTTTTTCGATTCTGTTAATGAATTACGAATTCGCCATGCACAAGGGGCTGGCCGGAGGGACCCGCGCCGGGCAGCGATTCTGACGCATTGCTCTCGCAGTGGGTGCGCTATACTTACCGCCGTCGAACACGATTCCAGTGCTCCGCGGGCAGGGGCTGGAGGAATGATATGAAAAGAAATACATCAAGCCAGTGGGGCACGGTCGCCATCGGCCTGCACTGGCTGCTGGCAGTTCTGATCATCGGCCAGACTGTGCTCGGCGCGGCGGCCGAGGACGCGCAGGTATCCCCTGAAAAATTCGACCTGTTCGTCTGGCACAAGTCACTGGGTGTCAGCATCCTGCTGCTGGTGTTGCTGCGTATTGCCTGGCGTCTGACCAACCCACCGCCCGACCTGCCCGCAGGCCTCTCGAGCCGCGATTGGCAGCTGGCCCGGGCTGGACATTGTCTGCTGTACGCCCTCATGATCGCGGTGCCCCTTAGTGGCTGGGTAGCCAGTGACAGTTCGAGAATCCCCTTCCGCATCTTCTGGTCTGTGCCCACGCCGGACCTGATGGCCGCGAACCGGGATCTCAGCGAATTGGCGGGAGAGATCCACGAGCTACTGGTGATCGCGCTTTTGCTGGTGGTGGCCGGCCATGTGCTGGCCGCGCTTCACCACCACTTCATCCGGCATAATGACGTGCTGCGGAGAATGTTGCCGTGGCGCTAGGCATCCTGCGCGGACTGGGCGCCCTGTCGTTAGCGCTGGCGGTTGGCGCCCACGCGGCGCCGGCCGAGTGGCGCAGCATCGAAGGCGGCAACTTCAGTTTCGCAACCAGCTACGAGGGCGAGCCGCTAGGTGGATCGTTCAGCCGGTTCGAGCTGGCCTTCCGCTTCGACCCCGACGCGCCCGCGGCCGCTCAACTGGTGGTTTCGGTGGACCTCACAGCTGCTGACATGGGCGACCCGGATATGAACGCGGTGCTGTTCGACGAGGCCTGGTTTGACATTGGGCGATTCGCCACCGCGGTCTTCGAGTCCACGGCTGTGCAGTCGCGCGGTGAAGCGGAGTTCGTTGCCAGCGGCGTACTGAAACTGAAAGGCGTCGAACGGTCTGTGGCGGTCCCTTTCCGCTGGAGCAGGAATGGTGACCGTGCGCGAATGACCGGCGAGTTCTCCCTGCGGCGCACGGACTTCGGTGTGGGCAGCGGTGAATGGTCGACAGGCGATTCCATCGGTCTCGAGGTCCGCCTCGCCTTCGACATTCCGCTGTCACCTGCCGATTAGCGCGATGAGCTTTTTGCGGTGGTTCCTGCTCGCATTGCTCGCCGGCTGCGCAGCGCCCGGCGATCGCGGCGTCGAGAGCGCGCCGTCCCCCGTCGAGGCCGACAGCTATTTCGAGGCAGCCCGGCGGGGAGCGCCAGTCTATGAGGTTGTGCCGGAACAGTCCCTGCTGCTCATACATGTCGGGCGCGACGGCGCTGCCCGCCGCCTGGGCCACGACCACGCGGTCGCCAGCGAGCAGCTCAGCGGATTTGTTGCGTTGGGCACACAGCCTGGCGAGTGGCGCGCCGACATCGCCTTTCCGGTGCGGAACCTGACCGTGGACAAGCCCGAGTACCGGGAACGGCTGGGCCTCGATACCCAGCCGACGGAAGCCGACATTGCCGGCACCTACGGCAATATGCTCCGGGTGCTGGAGCCGGATCTCTACCCCTGGGTCAGCGTACGCCTGCGGCTGGCCGCCATCGGCGACGGGGGTCCCGAACTCGCCGCGTCGGTTACCCTGCACGGCAGCACGGCGGAATACCTGGTGCCGGTGACGCTGGAGACAGGCCCTTCCACCTTGACGGCGCGCGGCCGGGTGGTCATTCGCCACAGCGACTTCGGACTTGAACCGTTTTCCGCCATGGGCGGTCTGTTGCGGGTGGCCGATGAACTCCCGCTCGAGTTCTATATCGTAGCGCGCCGACTACCTGGGTGAGGCGGCACGGCCTGTGGATGGCGAATTCCGGTATCGCCAAGTTAAGTGGCCATGATTGATACAATCGGCGAATAAATACATATAAGCGCCATCGATTCCCGCCGATTGAAGCGGAAGCACAGGGGCTACGACGACATCTTCTACATCGATGAGGTATTCGTCAAAATCAATGGCAAGCAGCATTACTTATGGCGAGCCGTGGATCAGGAGAGCCTGCCCCACGAAGTGCTTTGGGTATGGCGAGGTGCTAGGTCTATCTCCAAGCCAAAAGGGATGGCGCAGCAGCCAAACGTTTCTCCAAGCGCTTAGTGCGGAGCCATGGCGCTGAGCCCAGAAAGACGGTAACCGACAAACTGCGCAGTTATGGTGTTGCCCATCGGTAGCTGATTCCTGAGACGATCCATGTCAAGGATCAGTATGCAAATAATCGGGCTGAGCAGAGTCATGAGCCGACTGGGGTCAGAGAACGGTGCATGCGGAGATTCAAGTCGATGATGCAGGCTCAGCGATTTCCGGGTACTCATGCTGCCGTTCAAAATCTATTCGATCTGGGAAGGCATCTTGTGTGGGCGAAGAATTGTCGTGATCTCAGGGTCAGTGCGTTTGGCCAGTGGAGCAGGGCAGTGGCTTGAGATCAGGCCGCAAATTTCTGCGATCGGGACAAATTAACTTGCCAATACCCCTTACAGCTATCGCCGAAAGATATCACAGTCACTCGCGAATCGATTCGCCTCGGGTGTATCAAGTTAGATGCCATTGATTCATGCCGGTTGAAACCAAAACACAAGGGTTATGGCGATACCTTCTTTGACAACTGGGAA
>JAOUDU010000539.1 GCA_029859085.1 Gammaproteobacteria bacterium
GGTCGAGCACGACGAGGACGCCATCCGCAGCGCCGACCACATTATCGATATCGGCCCCGGCGCCGGCGTACACGGCGGCCGCGTGGTCGCCCAGGGCAAACTGAAGGATATTCTCGCCAGCAAGGAGTCCCTCACCGGCGCCTATCTCTCCGGCAAGCGCAAGATTGACATCCCCGACAAGCGCACGCCCAATGATCCGAAGCGCCAACTGGTACTGACCGGCGCCAGTGGCAACAACCTGCAGGCTGTAACCCTGGCGATACCACTGGGCCTGCTCACCTGTGTCACCGGCGTTTCCGGCTCCGGCAAATCCACGCTGATCAACGGCACCCTCTACCCGATCGCCGCCACCGAGCTGAACGGCGCGACCACCCTGACCCCGGCCCCGTATACCGCGATCGAGGGAATGGAGCAGATCGACAAGTGCATAGACATCGACCAGAGCCCTATCGGGCGCACGCCGCGCTCCAATCCGGCCACCTACACAGGTATTTTCACCCCTGTGCGGGAGCTGTTTGCCGGGACCCAGGAGGCCAGGTCACGGGGCTACAAGGCGGGTCGCTTCAGTTTCAACGTAAAGGGGGGCCGCTGCGAGGCCTGCCAGGGCGACGGGGTGACCAAGGTCGAAATGCACTTCCTGCCCGATATCTACGTGCCCTGTGATATCTGCAAGGGCAAGCGCTACAACCGGGAAACCCTGGAGGTCCGTTACAAGGGCAAGAACATCCACGAGGTGCTGGAAATGACCGTGGAGGACGCGCTGGCGTTCTTCGAACCGGTCCCCGCCATCGCCCGCAAGCTCCAGACCCTGATGGATGTGGGCTTGTCCTATATCCGCCTGGGGCAGGCGGCGACCACCCTGTCGGGCGGCGAGGCCCAGCGGGTCAAGCTCTCACGGGAGCTGTCAAAGCGGGATACGGGCAAGACCCTCTACATCCTCGATGAGCCCACCACCGGCCTGCACTTCGAGGACATCAAGCAGTTGCTGGCGGTGCTGCACCGGCTGCGCGACCACGGCAATACCATCGTGATCATCGAGCACAACCTGGATGTGATCAAAACAGCGGACTGGATCATCGACCTGGGTCCCGAGGGCGGCAGCGGCGGCGGCCAGATTATCGCCACCGGCACGCCGGAGAGCGTGGCAAAGGCCAGGCATTCGTTTACCGGGCAGTTCCTGGGGCCCCTGCTGAAACGCAAGGCCGGCAGGCGGGCCGCCTAGCGGGGCCCGCACAGCCCGGCCCTCAGGGCCAGCCGGCGCCCGGGCTGTCAACACGCACGGTTTCGATCTTTCCGGTTCTGTCGGCAGCGGCGGTGGCGTGATCGCTGGCTTGCGCGGTGACCAGGAACAGGTCGCGCCCGTCGCCCCCCCCCAGCATGCAGGCGAAGCAATTCTGGCTGGTCTCGACCACCTGCAGCACCTCCCCACCCGGGGCAAACAGCACACACTCCGGCGCCAGTGCGTTGGCCACCCAGATGTTACCGTCGGCATTCAGGCAAATCCCGTCCGGCGCGCGCATCCCCACCTCCGCCCAGGTACGGCGGTTGGCAAGCTCCCCGTCGGCACCGATATCAAAGGCAGTCAGGCACAGCGCCAGGGTCTCGGCGACGACCAGCGTCTTGCCATCGGGGGTCACCACGCTGCCGTTGGGAAAATGCATCCCGGGCGAAGCCAGGTGGACGCTGCCATCCGGGTCGATACGGGCCAGGTTGGTGACAGGATGATCGGCAATCAGCGACTCGGGGCCGCGCCGCTCCATTTCGGTATCGAGGTCAAAGCCGAAATTGCCCACCCAGGCCCGGCCCGCACCGTCCACCACCATGTCGTTGCACAGGTGCCGGGCCAGCCCCGAGAGGTCTGCGTGCACGACAAAGCCATCACCCTCCTGGCGCAAGACCTTCAGCGCCCGCATCGACACCACCAGCAGGCGCCCGTCGGGCAGCCAGCCCAGTCCCGATGGCTGGTCATCGAGGCGGTGTTCGATCGTGACCTGCCCCGCGGCATCCATGGATTTTACCGCGTGATCGTAGAAATCGCTGAACCAGAGCCTGCCGTTGTGCCAGCGGGGGCCCTCGCCAAAATACAGCCCGTCAGCAATAACTGTTGTGTGTACCATAATCCAGTCCTGTTCCAAAACGAGCGGCCAAGACTACCAGAAATAAAAAAGCCGGGCATCGCCCGGCTTTGAAAGATGGTATCCGCTGGAACGGATCAATCCTCGGAGTCGTCCTGGCTGTCCACCTGCGGCCGGTCGACCAGCTCGACATAGGCCATGGGGGCCTTGTCACCGGTGCGATACCCGCACTTGAGAATGCGGATGTAGCCACCCGGGCGGGCCTGGTAACGCGGGCCCAGTTCGGCGAACAGTTTGCCCACCGCTTCCTTGCTGCGGGTGCGGTCGAACGCCAGGCGGCGGTTGGCCACGCTGTCGTTCTTCGCCAGGGTGATCAGGGGCTCTGCGTAGCTACGCAGTTCCTTCGCCTTGGGCAGCGTGGTCTTGATCAACTCGTGCTCCACCAGGGATACGGCCATATTGCGGAACATGGCCTTGCGGTGGGAGCTGTTCCTGTTTAACTGACGTCCACTATGACGATGACGCATTTTTCCAATCCTATACTGTCTGTGCTATCTCAGCACTGCTAACTTGTGATGCGAACCCCGCCAAGCACTCGCGGCCCGATCGTCGTTTTCTTAAACGCTCAACAACCTGTCGTCGTTTTTCAGGCTGGCCGGCGGCCAGTTGTCCAGGCGCATGCCCAGGGACAAGCCGCGCGATGCCAGCACGTCCTTGATTTCGGTCAGTGACTTCTTGCCAAGGTTCGGGGTCTTCAGCAATTCGACCTCGGTGCGCTGGACCAGGTCACCGATATAGTAAATATTCTCTGCCTTGAGGCAGTTGGCTGAGCGAACCGTCAGCTCGAGGTCGTCGACC
>JAOUDU010000540.1 GCA_029859085.1 Gammaproteobacteria bacterium
GGATATCGACCTGCTGGTCGCGGTGGACTTCATGGCCTGGGTAAGGGAATCGGTGCCGGATGAATGCACCCACCTGCGCGCCTGGTACGAGCGGGCGAAAAAAGAGCTGGGGTTGCAGGGCTGACCCGGGAATAACGGGCCAGTGCCCCGGGGCGCCTAATCCCCGGACACGCCACCGCCCGGGTGCCCCTGCCAGCGCTTCAAGCCGCCCGGGTCGAGACCGAACAGGTCCAGGATTCGCCCCACGCTGTGATCGATAATGTCGTCCACAGTCTGCGGGGCGGTATAGAAGGCCGGCATCGGCGGGCAGATAACCGCGCCCATCAATGCCGCCTCGTGCAGCAACCGGGTATGGCCGACGTGGAGCGGCGACTCCCTGGGCACCAGCACCAGCCGCCGGCACTCCTTTAGCACCACGTCGGCCGCCCGCACCACCAGGTTGTCCGCATAGGAGTTGACCACGCCGGACAGGGTCTTCATCGAGCAGGGCGCAATGACCATGCCGGCGGTCAGGAAAGACCCGCTGCTGATCGATGCCGCCAGGTTCTGGTCGCTGTGGACCACATCCGCCAGGGCCTCGACGTCCCTTACCTGCCAGGAAGTCTCCAGCGCGATATTCAGCCGGGCACCCCGGCTCAGTACCAGGTGTGTTTCCACCTCGGCCATGGGCCGCAGCGCCTCGAGCAGGCGAATGCCGTAAATCACGCCACTGGCGCCGGACATACCAACGATCAACCGCATATTCCGCCGCTCCTCACGCCGCCAGCCATCGGGTCGATAGGCCCCGACAACCGGTCATTGTATTACGCTTCATTGCTCCATAGAATGCCCCGCTATCGCACCCAGTGGAACCCCCGTGACCGACAACGTCGAAGCTAACAAGTTTGGCACTTTTGGGGGTGTCTTCACGCCCTGCGTCCTGACGATCCTGGGCGTCATCATGTTCCTGCGCTTCGGCCAGATCGTCGGGAACTCCGGGCTCTGGGCGGCACTGGTAATCGTGCTGGCCTCCAACGTCATCACCCTGTTGACGGCGCTGTCCCTGTCGGCAATCGCCACCAATACGCGGGTCAAGGGCGGCGGCGCCTACTACCTGATCAGCCGCAGCCTCGGTCCTGAATTCGGCGGCGTCATCGGCAGCGTGTTTTTCCTGGCCCAGGCGATTTCCGTTTCAATGTACATCATCGGTTTTACCGAGGCCTTTGTCGCCACCTTTGGTGAAACCGGTTTCACGTCCCGCGAAATTGCCTCGCTGGTGAACCTGGTGACATTTATCTGCGTCTATATCGGCGCCGCGTGGACGGTGAAGGTGCAGTATTTTATTCTCGGCGCACTGGGCCTTTCCCTGCTCGCCTTCTTTGCGGGCGCACTGGCGTCGTTTTCCCTTGAGAACCTGCAACTCAACGCGATGCCGGCCTCTTCTGACGCCTCGCCACTGCTGGTCATGTTCGCCCTGTTTTTCCCCGCCGTAACCGGCATCATGGCCGGCGCCAACATGTCGGGCGACCTGAAAGACCCCGCGCGCTCGATTCCCGCGGGCACGCTTGCTGCCATTGCCGTCACTGCGGTCATTTACCTGCTGATGGCCGTCCTGCTGGCGGGAGGTGCAACGCGGGGGGAGCTCCTCAGCCAGCCGATGATCGTCAAGGATATGGCATCCGTGCCGGTCCTGATCACTCTGGGTGTTTTTGCCGCCACCCTGTCCTCGGCGCTGGGCAGCATGATGGGAGCCCCCCGCATTCTGCAGGCCTTCGCCAGGGACAATATCTCCCGGCACATGCGGCCCTTCGCCAAGGGCAGCGGCCCCGGCGGTGAGCCGCGGCGCGCGACGATCATGACCTTTGTTATCGCCGAGGCGGGCATCATGCTGGGGGACCTCAACGCCATCGCCCCGATCATTACCATGTTTTTCATGATTACCTACGGCACCCTGAACCTGGCCTGCTTTTACGAGGGCATAACGCGCAATCCCAGCTACCGCCCACGCTTCCGCTTCAGCCACTGGTCCCTGTCCCTGGCCGGCGCGATCGGCTGTGCCGTGGTCATGCTGCTGATCAATCCTCTGTGGGCGGTGCTCTCGGCTTCCCTTATGGGATTGCTCTACCGCCTGATCAGCCGCGCTGAAATCATCGCCCGCTGGGGAGACGTCGGCAGTGGCGTCGCCTTCGAACGTGCCCGCAAGGCCCTGCTCAAGCTGGAGCTGCAGTACTACCACCCCAAGAACTGGCGGCCGGCAATACTCGCGCTGTCCGGCGGCGCCTGGAGCCGCTACCACCTCGCCGAGTATGCCTACTGGCTCGCGGCGGGGCACGGCATCCTGACCCTGGGACAGATTATTCCCGACGCCGGGGACCGGCGTATCGAACGGCGGCGCCAGGCCGAAAAGCGCCTGCGCAGTTTCATTCACGAGGAGAATCTCGGCGCGTTCCCCGTCGTGGTATTGGAAAAAAGCCTGGAGACCGGCATCCAGTCGCTGCTGGAATCACATGGCATAGGCGGAATGCGGCCCAATACCGTGTTGATGGGCCTGCCGAAGAACCGGGAAAAATGGGAGGATTTCTGCCAGGCACTGCGGGTGGCGGATGCCTATGAGCGCAGCATCCTGCTGGTGGATTGCGATGAAGAACTGGAACGCGGGGCAACCCCCAACGGCAGTATCGACGTTTTATGGCAGGGCAGTAACCACGGCCAGTTGATGGTGCTGCTGGCCCACCTGATAGCCAAGAACCCGGAGTGGCGCGGCCGCTCCTTCCGCATCCTGGGAGTACTGCCGCCCAAGGGAGACCAGGACAACCTGCGCAGGGAGCTGACTGAAATGCTCGAAACCGCGCGCATTGAGGCGGGGGTGCACATTTTCAGTGGCGAGGATCTTTTCGCAACACTGGCAAGACGCACCAGCAATACCGCGCTGCTGTTTGTCGCATTGGA
>JAOUDU010000542.1 GCA_029859085.1 Gammaproteobacteria bacterium
AGGCCCGTGTTCCCACGAGCCCTCCGGTATTGCCTGCTCCCGCGAAAACTAGTCCATGGACTTGATAATCGCCTTGCCGAATTCCGAGCAGCTCAGCAGGGTTGCACCCTCCATCAGGCGCTCGAAATCGTAGGTGACCGTGCCTTTCTGGATGGCGCCGTTCATGCCCTTGATGATCAGGTCGGCGGCCTCGTTCCAGCCCATATGGCGCAGCATCATTTCGGCGGAAAGGATCAGCGAACCGGGGTTCACCTTGTCCTGGCCGGCGTACTTCGGCGCGGTGCCGTGGGTGGCCTCGAACAGGGCGATCGTGTCGGACAGGTTGGCGCCCGGGGCGATGCCGATACCGCCCACCTGGGCGGCGAGGGCGTCAGACAGGTAGTCGCCGTTCAGGTTCAGTGTGGCGACCACGCTGTAATCCTTCGGGCGGGTCAGTATCTGTTGCAGCATGGCGTCGGCGATGACGTCCTTGATGACGATCTCCTTGCCGTTGTTCGGGTTTTTGATGGATACCCAGGGGCCGCCGTCCAGCAGCTCGCCGCCAAACTCTTCCCGGGCAAGTTCATAGGCCCAGTCGCGGAAGGCGCCCTCGGTGAACTTCATGATGTTGCCCTTGTGCACGATGGTGACCGAGGGCAGGTCCTGGTCGATGGTATACTGGATCGCCTTGCGCACCAGTCGCTTGGTGCCCTCTTCGGATACCGGCTTGATGCCGATCCCGCACATATCCGGGAAGCGGATCTTGGTGGCGCCCATTTCCTTGATGATGAAGTCCACCACCTTCTTCGCCTCCGGGGTGCCGGCCTGGTATTCAACACCGGCGTAGATATCCTCGGAGTTCTCGCGGAAGATCACCATATTGCAGGCGCCGGGGTCTTTCACCGGCGAGGGCACGCCCTCGAACCAGCGCACCGGGCGCAGGCAGGTATAGAGGTCGAGTTCCTGGCGCAGTGCCACGTTGAGGGAGCGGAAACCGCCACCCACCGGGGTAGTGAGCGGTCCCTTGATGCCGACGATGTATTCCTTGATCGCAGCCAGGGTTTCCTCCGGGAACCAGTCGCCATCATACAATTCAGCGGCTTTCTCACCGGTATAGATTTCCATCCAGGAAATTTTCTTCGCGCCCTTGTAGGCCTTCTCGACCGCGGCGTCCACCACGTCGATCATGACAGGGCTGATATCGACGCCGATGCCGTCGCCTTCAATATAGGGAATGATTGGATTGTTCGGGACGTTCAGGCTGAAATCTTCGTTGACGGTGATTTTGTCACCTTTGGCGGGAACCTGAATATGCTTGTAGCCCATAATTAACTCCATTGCTGCTGTCGGATTCTTGAAACTGTCGGATACGTGACACAGGCGCAGTGACAAGCAATTGCGGTCACCGCTGGCAAAGCGGCGCGTAGTGTAGCACGATTGCAGTTGATTCTCGTGCGGCGGGAGCGTTTTTTTGGCTGCAGGGGCGGTTTGTTCCCAATCTGTCGAAGGTGGCATGTCCCGTATTATCCTGTTCAACAAACCCTTTCGTGTACTCAGCCAGTTCAGTGATGACCAGGGCCGGGCCACGCTGGCCGACTATCTCGCGGCCCCGGGTTTCAGGGCGGCCGGGCGCCTGGATTACGACTCTGAGGGGCTGCTGCTGCTCACGGATGACGGCGCCCTGCAACAGCAGATCGCCAATCCGCGCCACCGGCACTGGAAAACCTACTGGGTGCAGGTGGAAGGCCAGATCGACGATGAAGCCCTGCACTGTTTGAGTGCAGGGATAGATCTCAGGGATGGTCCCACCCTGCCCGCCCGGGTCGGGCGAATCGATCCGCCGGGACTATGGCCCAGGGTTCCCCCCGTGCGGGAACGCAAGAACGTCCCGGACAGCTGGCTGGAACTGAGTATTTGCGAGGGCCGCAACCGTCAGGTGCGCCGCATGACGGCAGCGGTTGGCTTTCCCACCCTGCGCCTGGTGCGCGTCCGGATCGGGGAGTGGTCACTGCAGGGCCTGCAGCCGGGCGAATTCCGGCAACTCGAAATACACATGCCCGCGGCGGCGCCCAGGCGGCGACCGGGCGGGAAGAATATGCGCAAGGGCAGGAGATCATAAATGCAGGTATGGACACCCCATGTCACCGTCGCCACCGTGATAGAGGACCGCGGCCGCTACCTGCTGGTGGAAGAGCGCGACAAGTTCAGCGGCGCGCTGGTATTCAACCAGCCCGCCGGCCACCTGGAGCAGGGGGAAACCCTGGCTGCCGCCGCGCTGCGGGAGACAATGGAGGAAACCGGCTGGGAAATGGAGCTGCTGGGCATACTCGGAATAGCGCTGTACACCGCCCCCGGCAACCTGGTCACCTACTGCCGCACGACCTTTGTCGGCAGGCCCCTGCGCCAGGCGTGTGCCTCCCCCCCGGATCCCGATATCCATGCCACGCACTGGCTGGATTACGAGGCAATCGTCGCCAACTCTGCTAGAATGCGCAGCCCGCTGGTGCTGGCCTCCATCGAGCAGCATCGCCGGGGTGTGTGCTATCCCCTGGAACTTGTTTACAGCCAATGAGCCTGAACGCCTCCACCAAAGTCATCGTCGGTATGTCCGGCGGTGTGGATTCCTCCGTGTCGGCACTGCTTCTCAAGGAGCAGGGTTACCGTGTGGAAGGGCTGTTCATGAAGAACTGGGAGGAGGATGACGGCACCGAATACTGCACCGCCAGGCAGGACTACGCCGATGCCCAGGCCGTGGCTGACAAGCTGGGTATCCCCCTGCACGGGGCCAATTTTGCTGCGGAATACTGGGACAACGTATTCGAGCATTTCCTTGCGGAATACCGGGCCGGGCGCACACCCAATCCCGACATCCTGTGCAACCGGGAAATCAAGTTCCGTGCGTTTCTCGACTATGCATTGATGCTGGGTGCGGATTCCATCGCCAC
>JAOUDU010000541.1 GCA_029859085.1 Gammaproteobacteria bacterium
CCGGCGTATTTCAGCGAGCTTGCACGGGAGTCGAAGCGGGCGCGGGTCGCGCTGGCCGAATCGCGGTTCTGGTGGTCTGGCATCAGCCCGGGTCTCCCCCTGCAGCAAGGTCGTTCGATGTGTCGGCCGGGTCGCCGGACAGCGCATTGTGGATGATCGGGCCGGCAACCAATACCAACGGCGCCAGTGCCAGGATCGCTATCAACACCGACATCAGGATCGGCCGCAGCCGGGCGCTACCGGCATCCACCCGGTGGGCGTGGTTGATCTCACCGTCCGGCAGCTCGGCAAAGTAGAACACGCCCGGTTCGGCGATGATACCGCTGACCATCGTCAGCCCCATCATCGCGGCGATATTGAGCTCGGTGCCGGTGAGACGCAGCGCGAATTCCTTGGGCAGCAGTTCTATCGGCTGTTTGTTGCGTGTGACGCCGCGGCGCAGCAGGTCCATCTCCAGGTCGTCGACCACCAGTTGGCTCTGCTCGGTCATCCTGACCTGCGCCGCGCGCAGTGCCCTGAGCACCGCGAGGCCGTCCATGCCGGGCAGCATGCGGTCCAGCACGATAACGTCATAGCTGCCGCGCAGGGCCATGGCGAGGCCGTCCACCCCGTCGGCAACCGCATCGGTGTGATGCCCGGCGCCCTCGAGTCCGCCGGTGACATAGTCACTGGTGACGGCGTCGTCCTCAACCAGCAGAATTTTCGTAGTGTTCTCCCTTTCGAGCTGTCATCGGCAAAAAAGCGCCGGTCAATCACCGCTGTCGGCCTGGCGTGGGCCATAAGATAACCCAACAGGCTGTATTGCACTCTTCATGCAGTATAAAAATTTGTAAATTTGCGAGGACGGGTGCCGCCCGGGGTCGGTAGCACCGGCCTTGCATCGACGCTACACTGCCTGACGAGCCACGGTCGGGATTCCCATGATGTCTGGTTGGCAACTGTTATTACTGCTGGGCGTCGCGCTGGCAGCAACTATTATCCAGCTGTACAACCGGCTGGTGAAAGACCGCAACCAGGTCAGTGCCGCCTGGGCCGATATCGACGTCCAGCTCAAGCGCCGCCACGACCTGGTGCCGCAACTGGTCACCGTGGTGAAAGCCTACGCCGATTACGAGCAGGCCACGCTGCTGGCCGTCACGGAATTGCGTTCCCGCAGCGAGGCGGCACGCCACCTGCCAGAGAAAGCGGCCTGCGAGGAAGCGATAGCCGCCGGGGTGCAGAAACTCGTGGTCCTGGCGGAGGATTACCCGGAGCTCAAGGCCGACGAGAACTTCCGCAAGCTGCAGTCGGAACTCACCGAAGTGGAGGACTACCTGCAGTACGCCCGGCGTTTTTACAACGGCGCGGTGCGCATTTTCAACACCCGGGTGCAATCCTTTCCCCATTTGCTCGTCGCCCGGCCGTTGGGCTTCAAGGCGGCGGAATTTTTTGCGGTGGACGACGCGCAGGAGCGCAGCGCACCCCGGGTGGAGATTCACTAGGTGCGGATGCGACAGCTGAAGCGTCACCCGCCGGGTCGCATCGCGCTGTTGCTGGCGGGCTTGCTGTACCTGGCGAGCGCCGTCGCGCAGGAGCGCATACTGTCGTTTGACAGCGAGATCAGCATCGCCGCGGATGCCGCCATGTCGGTGAGGGAGACCATCACCGTGCTGGCCGAGGGCAACAGTATCCGGCGCGGGATTTACCGCGATTTTCCGACGGATTACACCGATGCCTACGGCAATGCCTACAGGGTGGATTTCGATCTGCTCGAGGTGACCCGCGATGGCGCGCCGGAACCTTACCATGTCGAACGCCGTGCCAATGGCGTGCGCATCTACATCGGCGCGCAGGACACACTGCTGCCACCGGGCGAGCACCGCTACTCGCTGCTGTATACCACCCGCAGGCAAATCGGTTTTTTTGCCGATCACGACGAACTGTACTGGAACGTGACCGGCAACGGCTGGGCTTTCCAGATAGACCAGGCCAGCGCCGTTGTGACCCTGCCCGCGCCCGTGCCGGCTGCGGACATCGCGGCGGAGGGCTTTACCGGCAGCGCGGGCAGCACGGGGCGCAATTATACCTCCGGTGTGGGCGACGGCAGGATCGAGATGCATACCACCGCGCCGCTGGGGCCGGCCCAGGGCCTCACCCTGGTGGCGAGCTGGCCCAAGGGCGTGGTGCGGGAACCCGGCTCCTGGCAGCGGCTGGTCTACCTGTTGCAGGACAACCGGGGCCTGTTGCTGGCGCTGGCGGCGCTGCTGTTGTCCTGGCTGTACCTGCACCTGGCCTGGCGCCGCTATGGCCGGGACCCTGCGCCCGGGGTTATTTTCCCGCGCTATGAGCCACCGGCGGGCTTCTCACCCGCCTCGGCCCGCTATATCAGCCGCATGGGTTACGATCCCAAGGTGCTGGCCGCTGCGGTGATCAACCTGGCGGTCAAGGGCTATTTGTCGATCAGCAAAACCGACGGTGATTTTCGGCTGCTGCGTAAATCCTCTGATCAAAAACTGGCCCCGGGGGAATCGGCCCTGTTCAGCCTGTTGTTCGTCGGCGGGCCCGAGCTTGAACTCGACAATAAAAACCACGCGGCGATCGGCGCGGCGAAGGCGGCCCACAGGATGGCCTTGCAACGCGATTACCAGAGTATTTACTTCCGGCTCAATACCGGGAAGATCGCGCCCTCGGTGCTGGGTACCCTGGCGGTGGCGGCGCTTGTGGGCCTGCTGCAGGCCTTCACGCCGCTGGTGATCGGCGTTTTTTTCGCCAACGCGATGCTCCACGCGCTGTATATCTGCCTGCTGCGCGCGCCCACGCCAAAGGGTAGATTGCTGCTGGATGAGCTGATGGGATTCAAGCTGTATCTCGAGGTGGCAGAGCAGGAAGACCTCAACCGCAGCGCCGCGCCGAAGAAGACACCGGAGCTGTTTGAGCGCTATCTG
>JAOUDU010000544.1 GCA_029859085.1 Gammaproteobacteria bacterium
ATCCGCGTGCCGTCGTCGGTCACGGTCAACGGCGCCTTGCTGGTCAGCGCCGGGGAACACTCCTACGCCATTCCGCTGGGTGGCCTGATCGCTGTAGAACAGGTGCCGGTAGCTGATTTTTTCGCGGCGGTGCAGAACAATAACCGCCTTACGCTGTCCGGCATGGAATGCGAGCCGGCCTATCTCGCGACCCTCTGCCACACCGGCCACTCCCTGGATGCCAAGACCTGGAAGACCTCGGTCCCTGTGATTATTGCGGGCTCACCCGAACGCTACATGGCGATCGCCATCGATGACGTGGAGGAGGCGCTCGAGCTGGTCATCCGCTCCCTGGGCACGCAGTTCTCCTCTGTGCCGGGAGTGGCCGGCGCCGCGACTACCGCAGCGGGTGAGGCCATCGTGGCGCTGGACCTGAACCTGCTGGTTGCCAGTGTTGCCACCGATGACCAGTCCAGCCTGCACATCGACACGCCGCGGGAAGAAGCCCTGCTGGTCATGGTGGTGGACGATTCCCGCACCCAGCGCATGGTTGCGACCAGCCAGCTCGAAACTGTCGGGGTGGAAACCATTACCGCCGAAAACGGCGCGGTGGCACTCGAGTTGCTCAACACCGCTGAACGCCTGCCCGATATCATCCTCATGGACGTCGAGATGCCGGTCAAGGACGGTATCCAGGCCCTGCGGGAGATCCGCAAGTCAGTGCGCTTCGGCCATGTGCCGGTGATCATGATTACATCCCGGACGGGCCTGAAACACCGCGCCATGGCCCAGGCCGCCGGCTGCAACGGCTACATGGGCAAGCCATTCAATTTCCGCATGCTGATCGGGCAGGTCAACGAGTTGACCGGCCATCGGCTGCAGCTCTCCTGAGGGCTGGATATGAGCGCGCAAACCCCTGGCTACTACGTCCTGCTGCCATGTTCTTCGGAGCGGTCCTGGGTAGTACCGCAGCGATGCCTCGGCGAGATCGTAACAGTGAGCGCCGCTGGCGATACGCCGCCCCGGGAGATTACCTGGCGGGGTGAAACGGTGCCTGTGGTTGATTTCGGGAGCCATGACACGGTGGCCTGGCGCGATCCGCGGGGCGATACCGGCCTGGTGGCGGTGGTACTCGGGCAGCGCGATGAACCCTGCAGGTATTTCGGGGTTGCCGTGCGAGGCGGCAACCTGGGTGTCAGCCGCTGCTGGATGAGGAGATCGAGGATCTCCCCGGCGCGCTGCCGGAATATGCCGCCGCCAGCTTTCGTATGAATGGCAGTATTTACCAGGTTCCCGACCTGCTCGCGTTGCAAAGGGCGATAGGATCCGGGGGGTGTGTCGCGCGCTGACCCGCGCCGGCCAATATCAGACAGGTGGAGGGAGCATTGGAACAATTGCAGTTGGATCGCCTGGTAGGACAACTCGAAGGCGCTTTCGGTGAAGAACTGCCATTCTCGTCCGGCGAGCTGTCGCCGGGGCAGGTCGAAGTACTCGGGCAGGTTTTTGGCGACGACGGTTACCAGTCCTACCTGCAGGATCAGGTGAATCGACAGATCATCCGGGACTTTACGGTAAATGCCGTGATGCTGGGGTATCTCCCGGAGCAGGGTATCGCCAGTATCTCCCGGCAGGTCGCCACGCCGGAGGGCCGCGCGGCGCTCTCGCTGCACATGCTGATGAGCTCGGTGGAGCAGGCGGCAGAACTGCTCGCGCCGCAGGAACCGGAGCAATTGAGCAGGCTCAAGCCGGTGCTGAAAATCCCGCCGTACATTAAATTGGTCCACAGTTGATAATAAAAACTGGCATTTAAAATGATAAAAATCGAAAAAATGGCGATTCTAAATAAAAAAAAGGTACAAAAATAAGATTTAAATAAAATAACTACAAAATATGGCATCCCACCCGTTGCTGTGATCAGCCCCCCCACCCTATAACAGAGTCGTCGCCACACGCTGGCGGCAGGAGGAGGGGAGCGAGACGCCACCAGGGTCCAGCCCCCCACACCGGTGCAGCCAGATAAGACTTGCACCCAACGGATCGGAGAGCAGGCCATGTTGACAATAACCCCTACAGCAGTTCTGGACATTAACCCCGGCGACCAGCTTGAGGTATTTGCCGTGATCGAGGGCAAGAAGGTATACCTGCCCCCCGAGGCAAACTATGTGATGCAGGACAAGCGGGGCATCTGGTATTACAGTGCCCGCAAGCCGCGCCCGAAAGAGGGCGACTGGACACCGAACAAAACCAGCATCGCCTGTCGCCACGACGGCGGCTATGTGCGCGCGCTGCAGACACCGACCAAAATGCCGTGGCTGAACACCTGCCAGAGAACGGTTCGCATGGTTTGTGGGGCCAAGGGCGAGAGCCGCCGTCCGGCGGACTGCTGATGTCGGCTGGTGGCGCCCGGGCCGGTGTGTCGCCTCGCACACACCAGCTGCCCAGGCGCTGCGTATCCCGGGGGTTCACGCACCTCCTGGGCCCCTGAGTCATACCAGCCCCATCGCCCCGCCTGGCTTTATGCGCGCAGTGAGTTTATTGCGCTGGCAAACACTGCCGTGTTAGGTTTGTTTGCAGATTGATAAAGCAGTAACACTGCCGGGGACTCGGATTCGGGACATGACCATAGCCGGTAAAATCAATGCGCTCGTGCTGGTCATCACCGCATTCCTGGGTGTGTTGGCAACAGGGTTCATGGCGGTACGGGAATTTCGTATCGAGCGCGACCTGGCCATCGACAGGACCGTAGCCCTGGCCTCGAACCTGCCTCAGCTGCAGGTTGATATTTACTTCCAAGACACCGCCGGCCTGGATCGATCCCTGGACCATTTCCTGGAGCCGCCCCCGGTGTCCTATGTTGTGCTTTACGACGCCGGCGGCAAGCTGCTGTCGCAAAGAAGCCGCGCCGGTGCCGCCCCCTCCGATCTGCCACCGTTCACCCTGC
>JAOUDU010000543.1 GCA_029859085.1 Gammaproteobacteria bacterium
CGCGAATTCATCGTCCGCGAACAGCTCCAGCCCTGTGGTGGCGACGGCGTCCTGCTGCGGGACCTCAACCGCGCCGGCAGTCAGGATGGCCTCCGCCTCGAGCGAAACCATACCCTCTTCCATGGCGTCCAGATCATTGGAGACAGGCTGGGGCCATTCCGCCTCGAGCGAGGCCATACCCTCGTCCCGGGCTTGCGGATCATTGGCGACAGGCTGGGGCCCTTCTGCCTTGACCAACCTCAGCACAGGCGCCTCGGTCAGCACCAACGGCGGCAGGGGAGCCTCGACCGGCGTCGCGGCGGAGCTTACCTCGGCAGAGCCTGCGGTCCCGGTGTCACAGGGGGGTTTGACCCGCTTGACGACGAAGTACTTCTCACCCATGTCATCGTCATCATTCAGGCCCAGGATATCGAGACCTTCCGGCATCCCGGTTTCAGAGCCGACGCTGGCGGCGGCTGAAGCGGGCCGGGAGTAATCAATCGCCATGGGCTCCTGGCTGTCACGCCCACGGTTTACAGCCGCGGCAGGGGTATTGCTGTTATAGATATCGCTGCTCTGGTTATCAGAGGAAATAACAATTTCTTCATCTATGTAGGTTTCCAGGTCGTCAGCGCCAATCACGCCACGGCTCATGGGGCGGCGCGCTACCTCCAACTCGTAATCCGTCAGGCTGTGATCGACCCCGGCCGGCTTTCCAACCGCGAACAGACGCTCTTCCGGTTCGGAAAGGTCAATGTCCAGTAGCCAGTCAAGAGCGCGTTCAGTGGACTCCTCTGCGAAGTCGTCCGCTTCAAGGCCGGTGAGCGTCTCACTGTTCTTATCTGTATACACGGTTTACCTCCACTGTCCCTATTGGCAGTCGACTCTGTCGCCTGTACATCTAATTCCCGACGGCGCCTGTGACAGGCATCGCAGTCACCAGCCGCGCGGGACCTTGCATGACCTGTTCAGGGGAGGCCAGCGCCCGACCCTTGTCCCTGCCCCCGGATTTCGCCATCAGGAAACAGCGATTGGTCAGCTTGCGGACACTCAGGACATCCGGCTCGCACTCCGTCCTGTAGGAGCCAACCAGTGCAGGCAACGCCTCAACCACTTCCTGCAGTAACTCCTGGACCCGTCCCCCGGGGGCCAGGTCGCCGTCGAGCACCCGATCCAGCATGTCCTGCGCCGCCCAACCCAATTCACCAAGAATGTTAGCGCCAACGGCCCTTCCGTTCCCTTTAAAAGTATGAAAATGTCGTCTTATATCCCGCAACAACTGGTTCGCCCCGGGCTGTAGTGCCCAGGCGTCCACCAGGCGACTCAATTCGAAAACGATTTCCTCTGATTCCTCGATAAATATTTCGCGAAACTCGACTGAAATTTCCGCATCCTGGACCAGGTTGACAGATTCAGCCCCCACCGGACCGGTGACCTCGGCACCCGGAGAGACCTGCGCCTGCCATTTTCCCAACTCCGCCGCGTGCTGCTCAGCGCTGGCAAGCAGGTGCGAGGTGTCGTCGAGGGGGTCTGCGAGGGAGCGCTGCAAATGCAACTCGATCCGGGCAAAGGCAGCGGCGAAGCAACGGAAAGCGTCGTCCTCGCGCACGCTGCCGGCATTGCTGGCTGCCGCCAGCCAGGTCCTGCACCGCTCGATAACCTGGCCTTCACGGTTCATGCCGGCAAAGCACAGCGCACCCGCGATATAGTCGAGCAGCTGCAGAGACGATTCGATCGCCTGGCGCTCCGCAACGACTTCCAGTCCATCGAGATAGCCACGGGCAAGCTCGTACAGATGGTCCAGGTCAGCTCTACCTGAGTCCGCGTCCCGGACCAGTCGCCGCAGATCCTCGTGACCCTGGTCGGTCTTGTTCAGGTAGCGGTTCAGCGCTGCCGTGAGGCGGGTGACACTCTCCTCCCGGTCGGGCTTCCTGGCGAGGGCGCTGGCCAGGGCCTTGCGCCGGAGGATCTGGTGAAGATAGTTCTCAACCAGGCTCATATGATTGAAAGTAGCGGTTACGACACTCTCACGCAGTTCATACTCCTTGCTTGAGTAGGTGCTGGAAAGCCCGTGTTCCAGCTTGTGCTCTATGTCGAGTTTGACATCGACTATACACCTGATGACATCGTTCACAGCCTGCTCATGCTGCGCGGAGGTCTCGCGGTAGAGCCCGCTGTAAAGCTCCCCGAGCTTCACATACACCCGGCTCAGGGCGTCCGCGTGGCCTGCCTGCCCGGCCGCGTCCAGGCGCAGGGCCGCACCCTCGATCCCTTCCATCGCGGTGGTGTCCTGCGGCTCATCTGTGGACTTCCCCGCCTGGTGGAGGTCATTGAGGTTGAAGAAATCGACCACCTTGTCCAGCTGCCTCATCGCACCGGTCAGCGCCGTAATAACCGCATCCATGTGGACCAGGCCACGACTGGCCTGCTCTATCGTCCTGTCATCTATACCGAACGCCTTGCGGATCTGCGCGATATGCACAGGCCTGGCCCGGCAGGAGGCGATATAGAAAAGCATCTGCTGCTGGCAGTCCTCATAGTCCACCGAGGTATCGATCCGGCTGCCGTTCTCCCGCGCATACTTGATCAGGAAGGCGCCTGTTTTAAGAATCTGGCCAATGCATTCATCCGGAACGATCAGGCCACCGGCCATGCCTTCGCACACCCCGATCAGCGTGAACCAGAACCTCTCTGCCACCGTCCCCGCGAATAGCTGCTGCATCTTGCGGGCTATGCGCGCTACTGTCTTCATGCTCTCGCCGACATTACTGCCGCGCAGGGCCAGCTTGGCCATTTCCAGGTACAGGGCCAGCATCACATTGGCGCTGTTTTTGACCTCATCGTCGGATGCCGGAGTTGCGCCAGCGGTGATCCCGGCCGCCGGCAAAAGTGACATATGGAAAAAGAAAGCAGGAGGCCGCGGCCGCTCGCCCAGCCAGCG
>JAOUDU010000545.1 GCA_029859085.1 Gammaproteobacteria bacterium
CGTAGGCCGAACCCCCCCCCGGGGTCCAGTCCAGAGGCGCGCGCAACCCTACTCCGGCCCGCCAGGGGGCAAGGACTGGAGCATGTCGGTGGCGGACTTTCTGATGGCTTCGTCCGTGCCGGTCTGTGTCGCTTTCAGCAAAGCCCGGCGAGCCTCCTCGGTGTTGCCGAGCGCGTTATTGACGTATCCGACTGTCAACCAGATTCTTTGATTTTCGGGTTCGGCTGCGACACCTTCCTGCAGCCTCTGCAAGGACTCGGTCGATCTTCCCAGATAATGTAGCGTAAGGCCCAGATTGTTAAGTATCGTCCCATCATTCGGGCTGAATGCCAGCAGTCGTTCATACATGATTGCGGCTTTGTCATATTGCTTGCTGGCGAAATATTCTTCGGCCTGGCGCGATATTTCGATCGGGTCCCCACTCGCCAAATCATTGCTGGTCTGCAAGCCGGTCAGCGCGGACTCAGATGTGTCTATCATCCTGCTCCAATCAGAAACGGGTCGCTGAACACTCAAGGATCGTGAATTAACGACACCCGACTCAGGGCGATAATACTCGCGGGTAAGGGCGAAAACGCCAAGCCCGAACAGAAACTGGAAAACTACCATCGTGTACCAGAATTTGGCATCGCGATTCATAGTGATTACCTGTGGTCAAAATCATATCGAAATATCAGGCGGGCACCTGGTACAGGTGCCGCCGCCGGCCAGTATAGGCCTTAACTGGTTTGAATAAGCTGCCGCCACAAAGATATTTCCCGAATCCGGCCTCAGCTGTAAGGTAAAAAATCCAGGGAATAGTTTACAAGAGTACTGTCAACATTCTCCGCCCCGAACTCGATCAGCTTTATCCGTGACAGGATCCTGCTGGTCAGGGCCGGGTCGGAAAGTTCGCTGGATACCAATACCAGCCGCGCGACGCCGCCGGATGGCTCGATCACCATTTCAAATACCACCCTGCCGCGCAGCAGCGGGTCCTTGCGCAAAGCCCGGTTGTAGATTGCAAATATGGCGCCTTTATTCTGGTCCATTATCCTGCGGATCGCCTCATCAGAGCGTCCTCCCGGTTTTGCAGACCGGTTTTTTCCCGCATTCCCGGCCGTCCCGGCCAATTCGCTTCGCACCCGCGTGGTCTCGCGCCCCGATAGCGCCGGCCCTCCGGTGTCACGACTGAGCGAGCTGGTGGTGATCCCGCCGCTGTTCGCCGGCAGACCACTGGTGACGATGGAACGCTCGGTAGTGGCCGCGCTCTCCTGTCCGCGGCGCGTTTGTGCCTGATTGAGGGCGTTGACGTCTACCGTATCGCGCATCTCACTCAGGTCGTCCCTGAAAGCAAGCAGGCCGGAGACTGCGGCGACCTCGCGGGCGCGCGCAAGCTGGTCGCCCGGCCCGGGATGTTCCCGCGGTTTTTCTTTCACTCTCTGTACAGGCGCTGGAGGTTCTGGCACTTTCTCCATGTGTTTGGGTGGCGGTTTTACAGGCTCCGGAAGAGCCTTCTCTTCGAGCGTGACCTGTACCAGCTCAGGCGTCGTCTCCTTGAGTTTTTCCCTACTTACATCGGGCACCGGCAGCAGCGGTACCGCGACAGCCAGTGCGCCGAAAGCCAACAACATGTTACGCAACAGTTTCAGGAACCGACGGTCATCCTCGGCGGTGGACTCCCAGGGCAGGCGCAACTCGGGGGACAGAGACATCGCAGGCATAGGCTATCCCCTCCGCGACGCCAGAGCCGGGTGTGCGAGCGGCGCCGGCGGCTTGCTGTACACAGCGAGGGATATGTCCCGGTAGCCGGATTCCGCGCAGGTTGCCATGATGCGCCTGAGTAGTTTGTACGGGGTGCCCCTGTCGCCCATGATAATGACAGCGCGGCCCAGTTCCCGCTCGCGCCCGGACAGTTCGGGTTTGCGAGCGGACTGGTTCTGTAATTCCACGGCCAGGGCCTGCAGTGACGATTCGGGCTGCGCGAGCGCGTCATCTGTCCCCTGTATGCTGCGCCCCTCCACCAGAATATCTTCGGGGGTAACCTTGATCGTCAGCGTCGGTTCCGGCCGCTGTTCCGAAAGGGATTCCGGAAGGGTGACGTTCTGGTCAGGCTGCAGCACTTCCACATCGCCGCTATTCACCATCAGGAACAGCACCAGAATTGTGAATATGTCCATCAGGGCCACCAGGTTCAGCCTGGGCTGCTGGGCCATCCGCCTGTGATTGCGCGCCATCCGGCGTGAACGCAGGGAAGTATTCATCCGGCATCCCCCGGGACCAGCGCGGGCGCGTTCCCAAACGAAATATCGGGAAACAGCTCGGCGTCCACTACCGACGCCGCCACGACCGCCTTGAAGGAGCGCACGGTATCCATGGCAGTGACGATCGTCTGGTAGTCAATGTCCGGTGCCGGCAACAGGGTGATGGATTGCTTCTCCACACCCTTTTCGCGCAATTGACGTTTTACTTCCTGCAGCACGAGGCTGAGAAATTCGAAATCGTACTCGCCGGATGCCGTCAGCGGAATCTGCTTCAACTGCACCCCGCTGGGGTAATCAATCCGCATGCCATCTGCCCTTATGACCAGTTCAAGCTGTAGCGGCCTGTCCGGAATATCAGCGCTCGTTGCGCCGGGAGGCAAGGCAACCTCGATTTCAGCAATGCGGGAAAACACCATGCCCAACAGAAGTATCGGCACGAGAACGATCATAAGATTCATGAACGCGGTGATGTCCAGTTCGGCTTCGCGGGCGCGGAAACGTCTTCTTCTACTCATGACCATGTCCTAATCGGTCATTCGGGTTTGCGCAGGGAGCGCGCCCACATCGGCGAGGGTATTGAGTACTTTGACACTGGCCATCTCAAAGCTATCAACTATTTCCGTGGTCTTGGTCTGTAGCACCGCGTGCAGCAACAACAACGGGATAGCTGAGATA
>JAOUDU010000546.1 GCA_029859085.1 Gammaproteobacteria bacterium
CGTCACGACGGTGCAAATATATTCCGCGTCGGGCATCTGGCAGGCGACAAACTGGCGCCAGATCAGCTCGTACAGGCGCTCGGCGTCGCGCTCCATATCCTTGAGCGCGGACTGGGGTACGTTGACATCAGAGGGGCGAATGGCTTCATGGGCTTCCTGGGCCCCCTCCTTCGACGAATACTGCCGTGGCTGTTCCGGCAGGTAGGCCCTCGGGAAATTCTTGCCGATATACTCACGGCAGGCGGCAACCGCCTCCGCGCCGAGATTGGTGGAGTCTGTGCGCATATAGGTTATGTAGCCCGCCTCGTACAGGCGCTGGGCCATCATCATGGTCTTCTTCACCCCGAAACCCAGCCGGGTGCTGGCCGCCTGTTGCAGGGTGGAAGTAATAAACGGTGCGGAGGGCCTGGAGCGGGTGGGCTTGTCCTCCCGCTGGCTCACCTTGTAAGGCAGCGCTTCCAACTCGGCGGTCGCGGCGCTCGCGGCCGCCTCGCTGGTGGGATTGAAGGTCTCCCCGCGATGCTTGCGCACCTGGAAGCGCACCTTGTCTCCGGGCTTGTTGGCGAGATCCGCATGTATCTCCCAGTATTCCTCGGGAACGAAGGCGTGGATTTCACGTTCGCGCTCGACTACCAGGCGAACGGCCACTGACTGCACGCGGCCCGCGGAGAGTCCCCGGGCGACCTTGGCCCACAGCAGCGGCGACACCATGTAGCCAACCACCCGGTCCAGGAAGCGCCTCGCCTGCTGGGCATTCACCCGGTTCTGGTCCAGGTGCGACGGGTGTTCAAACGCCTCGGTGATGGCCTTCTTGGTGATTTCGTTGAATACCACCCGCTGGTAGCGGGACTCGTCGCCGCCGATAGCTTCGCGCAGGTGCCAGGCTATGGCCTCCCCTTCGCGATCGAGGTCGGTTGCGAGATAGATCGCGTCGGCATTCGCCGCCAGCTTCTGCAGCTCGCTGACCACCTTTTCCTTGCCGGGCAGAATCTGGTAATTCGCCTTCCAGCCATGGGCGGGGTCTATCCCCATGCGCCGTATCAGTTGTTCCTGCGCCTTCACCTTTTTGTATGCCGCCTTTTTCTCCGGCGCCATCTTGCGGGTCTTGGCGGCCTGGGCGGCCCGGTCCTTGCCATCGACAGCCGCGCTGCCGCTGCCGGCGGTCGGCAGGTCGCGAATATGGCCCACGCTCGACTTGACGATAAAATCGGACCCGAGATATTTATTGATGGTTTTGGCCTTGGCCGGAGACTCAACGATGACTAGTGATTTACCCATAATTTCCCGTGGTGCATACCCAGATCAGGGTGTGGGCCGAGGCGTCCGGCCAGTGAAAAGGTGGCATATATAAGTCGCCTGTTCCCTCCGGTCAAGCTAAATCAGGTCGTGTCACGGCCGCAACTGCCCTGCCCAGGACTCCAGGACCCGCCGAATCTGCTCCACCGCTTCGACCCCGCCCGACTCCCGCCAGTAGACACCGCAACTGCCCTCATCCACGCTTGCGGCCAGCACCTGCGGCGTCAATTGCAGCAGCGCCGCGGGCACCGCGCAGCCTCGATCCAATGCGGCCCAGCCGGCGGCTTCCAGCACCCAGGCCCGGGCTTTCTCGCCTTTTTGCCGCGCTGGCGGCAGCCGCCGGCCGTAATAGATAGTGTCCTGGAACGAGGCATCTCGGGCCCCCGGTTGGCCGTGGGCCCGCGCCGGCACACGTCGGAATTCCACGAACATACCGTGCACGGCGGCGTACTCGCGCATGCGGGCGATTTCCCGCTGGCGCTTGCTGGGGACGAAATGTGACAGTGGCGCCAACGCTATCGCGATCACAAAAAATATCAGCAGGTAAGTCAAGTTCGTGATTCCTGATTCAGGTCAAAGTCCGCGACAGCTGCCCGTGAGACAGTGCACCGGCTGTGCAACAATGTGCAACGGGGTAGTCCCCGGTTGCCCGCCAGCGATTCTATGCTATAAATGGTTGCCAGATTTGGCTAACCTGACCACCCAACCCAGCTGAGCTCAACACGGAGTACCGTCATGTCCAATTATGCAACGATCCTGGTCGCGGTCGACCTCAGCGAGGATTCCAACCGGATCCTGCAGCGGGCCCGGGGTGTCGCCAGCGGCGCCGCGGCTCAATTACATATCATCCATGTCATAGAGCCGCTGAGCTTCGCCTACGGCGGGGATATCCCAATGGATTTTTCCGGTATCCAGGATGAAATCTACCAGCAGGCGACCCAGCAGTTGAAACGCTTCGCCGAGAACAACGGCGTCGACGAGGCGCATCGCCACATTGTCATGGGCCGCCCGGAAGTGGAAATTCACGCCAAGGCAGAAGAACTCGCCGCGGACCTGATCGTGGTCGGCAGTCACGGCCGCCACGGACTTGCCCTGCTGATGGGCTCTACCGCCAACGGCGTTCTCCACGGCGCCAAGCGCGACGTGCTCGCAGTGCGGGTCGGTCAGGAGAAATAGCGCCGGTCACAGACCGGTGAAGTCCCGCAGCTCGGCTGCCGTAAAGGGCCAGCCCAGCTCGCGCCCGCCCGGGTCTCGCAGCACCGGTATCCGCACCCCATAGCGCTCGAACAGTGCATCGGATGCGCTGATATCCACCTTCTCGAACGCTATACCAGGCTGGAGCCGGCAACGCGCTTCCAGCATCTCCTGCGCCAGCTCGCACAGATGGCAGGCCGAGGTCCCGTACAGGGTATATAGCCGCGTGGCGGGTGCTGTTTTCATCGCTTATTCCCTCCGGTTGCCGGTTCTCTCGCGGCGGCGTTTACAGCCCCAGGCCCGCACTTGAACGGTGCCGCTTCTGGCGTTACCATGCAGCGCAAAGTACAATAAATTATACCAATTATCTACGCAGTGCCCGGGTCGGGCGGTGCGTACGGAAGTATAACGGGAGTACCAAGGTGG
>JAOUDU010000547.1 GCA_029859085.1 Gammaproteobacteria bacterium
GTTCGGGGTCTTCAGCAATTCGACCTCGGTGCGCTGGACCAGGTCACCGATATAGTAAATATTCTCTGCCTTGAGGCAGTTGGCTGAGCGAACCGTCAGCTCGAGGTCGTCGACCGGGCGCAGCAGAATCGGGTCTACCTCGTCCTCCTCGATCACAGACTCGGACTCGCTCTCGCTCTCCAGGTCCACGAACACCGCCAGCTGCTGCTGCAGGATGGTGGCCGCGCGGCGAATGGCCTCTTCCGGGTCGATCGTACCGTTGGTCTCCAGGTCCAGAACCAGTTTGTCGAGGTCAGTGCGCTGCTCCACACGAGCGGCCTCTACCACGTAGGACACGCGGTATACCGGTGAGAAAGTGGCGTCCAGCTGGAGGCGACCGATCGAGCGTGTCTCCTCCTCGGGATTCTCGCGGGAATCGGCGGGAGAATAGCCGCGACCGCGGGCCACTGTCAGCTTCATGCTGATTTCGGAGTTGCTGTTCAGGTGGCAAATCACGTGCTCGGGGTTGCGCACCTCGATGTCGTGATCAACCTGGATATCGGCAGCGGTAACAACGCCCGGGCCTTTCTTGCTCAGGGTCAGCTCGGCCTCTTCCTTGCCGTGCATCAACAGGGCGATACCCTTGAGATTCAGCAGGATCTCGATTACATCTTCCTGTACACCCTCGATGGCACTGTACTCATGCAGCACACCGTCGATTTCCACTTCGGTGATCGCACAGCCGGGCATGGAAGACAGCAGGATACGCCGTAAAGCGTTACCCAGGGTGTGGCCAAAGCCACGCTCCAGCGGCTCCAGGGTGACCTGGGCGCGGGTGTTGTTCTTCTCATCAACCTTGATGACACGGGGTGTCAAAAATTCGTTCACTGCACTCTGCATTGGGGCACCTGTATTGTAGGTTAGTCCTTCAGTGGATTACTTGGAGTAAAGTTCGACGATCAGGTTTTCATTGATCTCGGAAGAGAGATCCTGACGGTCGGGCAATGACTTGAATACTCCTTCCAGCTTCTCGCTGTTCATTTCAATCCACTCTGGCTCGCCACGCTGGGCCGCCAGGGCAAGGGCAGACTGCACGCGCAGCTGCTTCTTGGCTTTTTCGCGCAATGACACCACATCCCCGACCTGCACCTGGTAAGACGGGATATTGACCGCGGAGCCATTCACGAGGATGGCCTTGTGAGCAACCATCTGGCGCGCTTCGGCTCGAGTGGCGCCAAAACCCATGCGGTAAACAACGTTATCCAGGCGACTTTCGAGAAGTTGCAGCAGGTTTTCACCTGTTGCACCCCTGAGGCGGGCCGCTTCCTTGTAATAGTTGCGGAATTGCTTCTCCAGCACACCGTAGATACGGCGAACCTTCTGCTTCTCGCGCAGCTGCACGCCGTAGTCAGACAGGCGGCCGCGACGGGCGCCATGCTGCCCGGGGGCGGTTTCTGCCTTGCATTTGCTTTCCAGCGCGCGCACTCCGCTTTTCAGGAACAGGTCCGTTCCTTCACGACGGGAGAGCTTGCACTTGGGTCCAATATATCGAGCCATGTCAATTCTATCCTGTAAGCGTAATACGGTAGGTTATACGCGACGTTTCTTGGGGGGACGGCAGCCGTTGTGTGGAATGGGCGTCACGTCGGTAATGTTGCTGATTTTGTAGCCGCATGCATTGAGCGCACGGACTGCGGACTCACGGCCGGGGCCGGGACCTTTCACCTGCACATCCAGGTTCTTCAGCCCGTACTCCTTGGCCGCCTCACCGGCACGCTCGGCCGCAACCTGGGCGGCAAATGGCGTGCTCTTGCGTGAACCGCGGAAACCGGAACCACCCGAGGTGGCCCAGCTGAGGGTATTGCCCTGCCGGTCCGTGATCGTGATGATGGTGTTGTTGAAGGATGCGTGGACATGGGCAATGCCATCCACGACCGTCTTGGTTATCTTCTTACGAGTGCTTTTGGCACCTGGCTTGGCCATATTTAACTTCCTGCTTTAATATCAACACTGCACTCGGGTGCAGCTACACTAAAAACGGATTCGAGGCGGGTTAAACCCTACTTCCGAATCGGCTTGCGCGGGCCCTTGCGGGTACGTGCGTTGGTTTTGGTACGCTGGCCGCGCAGGGGCAGACCCCGGCGGTGACGCAGGCCGCGGTTACAACCCAGGTCCATGAGGCGCTTGATGTTCATGGACACTTCGCGACGGAGGTCTCCCTCAACGGTCATGGCTGCTACCCTGCTGCGCAGGGCATCCATGTCCGCTTCGGACAATTCGCTTATCCTGGCATTTTGCGCAACACCTGCATCGTCGCAGAGACGCTTGGCCTGGCTGCGACCCACACCGAAAATGTATGTCAAAGAGATAACAGCATGCTTGTTATCAGGTATGTTGACGCCGGCAATACGAGCCATCCATCTTTCTCCAATCGTTTATCGTCGCTTCTGCTGCCCAGGCTGCCCCGATCCGGCGAAATTCCTTGAATTTCATCGAACCCGGGGCAAAAGGCGCAGCATTCTAGCGATATCGTTACTAGAAATCAACCGCCGGTAATTTAACCCTGGCGCTGCTTGTGGCGTGGGTCTGTATTGCAGATCACACGCACCACGCCGTTACGGCGCACCATTTTGCAATTCCGGCAGATCTTCTTGACCGATGCACGTACTTTCATAACAACTTCTCCGTTTTACCAACCCTGGCCTGCGGTCCCTGTCGCCCTTCAGCGAACGCGGCCGGCACTGCCGTAAGTCTTTAAATTTGCCTTTTTCATGACCGAGTCATACTGGTGCGACATCAGGTGGCTCTGCACCTGGGCCATGAAGTCCATCACCACCACCACCACGATCAGCAGTGAGGTACCGCCCAGGTAGAAGGGCACGTTCCACATGACCACCAGGAACTGGGGCAACAGGCATACCAGCGCAATATACG
>JAOUDU010000548.1 GCA_029859085.1 Gammaproteobacteria bacterium
ATAGTCCGTAAACAGCGGCGTATTGAGGTCGTAGATAATACCGCCGTTGGCATTTTCCATCGGGTTGCTCGCGTCCGCGAACAGGCGGTAATTCGACAGGCTGGGGCAGTCGGCCACGAAAGCCTCGCTGTTCAGGCCGGTACCCTCGGCGCCACACAGGGCTTCCGTGTCGACCGGCGGATTGTCGGGGCTGCCGGGCTCCACCGGCGGCTCCAGCTCGATGGGCGGCAGCGAGGCATGCCTGCAGTTGAAAATTTCGGGATCCGATGAGAGCTGGCCATCCGAACCAATCCCGTTCAGGTAGTAGATCGCGTTGAGCCGACCCCAGGTGGTCTTGGGGTCATTATCAATGGCACAAATGGCCTGGCTCTCACTCAGGCCATCGGGAAATTCAACCAGCAACATGCCGGTATCGCTGCCGACACCGGAACTGTCATAAAAGATTTGCGGTAATTTATCCGGGAATAACAGGGCAACAAGGGCAGCGAGATCCTGTGGGTCGTAGGCATTGTTGCTCATGTCATTGTCGTGGAAGAAGATTTTCTCCGGCACGGGGTCATACGTGGGCTTGCTGACAAAAGGATCGCTGATGTAATAGCTGACGATGTAGATGCCGCCGGACTGGTTGCCGGTGATGGTATTGCCGAATATCTCGATGTCGTCGTTCGCCATCACCATGATGCCGGTGCCGGTGGGCACGGTGCCCACGATATTGCCTTCCGGCGCAAAGTTCTTGGTGTTGTTATCGTGGATATTATTGTTGAAAACACGCGTGGCCTCGCCACCCTGGACGGGGGGCCCCGGCAGGTCAAAGACCAGGACACCGCCGGTGTTGGCAGTGGTCTCGTTTTCATACACATCGGCGAACTTGGAGTTCTCGATCTCGATCCCCGCCACGTTCTCCCATACATAGTTGCGGCGCACGATGATCACTTCGGACTGGCCAACGTAAACACCGGCATCGCTGGCACCGCGAACCTTGCTGTCTTCTATCAGTACGTTGCGGCACTGCACCGGATACAGGCCGTATGCACCATTGTTCTCGTCCGGGCCATTGGTCCATTCCACGCGTACGCGGCGGATAGTCACGCCGTTGGATCCCTCGACCTTGATCGAGTCTCCCGGTGTATTTTCTATCGCGATATCTTCCACGACAAAGTTATTGCCGGTTGCCAGAATACCCTGGGCGCCGCTGGTCTGGTTGTCGAAGCGCAGCACGGTGCCGGCCTCGTTATCCATGCCGGTACCGCGTATCACGATATTGTCGACGCTGGTACTGAGCTCGCTGGTAAAGTCGTAAATACCCGCGGGGAACTTGATAATGGTTTTGGGTTCGGCATTGATCAGCGCCTCCAGCGCCCTGGTCTCCAGGTCATCCCCGGCCTCCAGTTCAACCAGGGTGTAGTCGGGAAATTCAGGGTCGACCACGGGGGGCGGTATCTCCGGCTCCTTGGGGTTATTGTTGTTTCCGCCATCGGAGCAGCCGGCCAATACCAGGGCGAGCAGAACCGGCAGCAGTAAAAGGCGGGAGAAATTAATGGGGCAGTTGATCTGGGGCAACCAGGATAATTGCATCGTATGCACCTTGCTTGAGCGGATTATATTGTTTTGGAATACAGCTAAACCAGCCGTGATCGAGCGCCGGAACATCCTGTTCGCACAGGAGAAACTTCTGGTTTTTTATTTAGTTGGCGCGCATTGTGCCTTTTCAGGCCGGATTTGGCAATTGCCATGCTTCCGGCCATATACTGGCGCACTCATTGCATCCGGCGCACCGACCCTACGGCTTATGGACGGACTCCCTACACCCCGGCGCCACCTGGCCGTGCTCGCGATTTCCTGCGGCACGGCCCTGAACGTCATAGACGGGGCGATCCCCAACGTCGCCCTGCCAACAATCGCCCGGGATCTCGGGATCGGGCCTTCAGCAGCCGTACTGATCGTCAGCGTATACCAACTGGTACTGGTCATGACGCTGCTGCCGTTTTCCGCCCTCGGCACCCGGATCGGCCTGCGGCGCCTTTACCAGTGCGGCCAGTGCGTTTTTATCGTTGCCGCGCTGCTGTGTTTCTTCGCGCCCAACCTGCCGCTGCTGTTGGCGGCGCGAACCCTGCAGGCACTGGGCGCCGCAGCCGCGCTCAGCGTGTCGAGCGCGCTGGTCCGCTCCATCTACCCGGCCAGCCAGCTGGGCCGCGGCCTGGGAATAAACAGCGTGGTGGTGGCCAGCTCGGCGGCGCTGGCACCGATCCTGGGCGGCTTCATTGTCGCGATCGCGAGCTGGCCCTGGGTATTTGCTGCCACCATCCCACTGGGCCTGGCCTCGGTTATCGCCGGCCAGCGCTCCCTGCCGGATACCCCCGTACGCCGGGAACCCTACAACCTGACGGCCGCGCTGCTGTGCGCGCTCACCTTCGGCCTGACCATATCGGGCCTGCTGGCACTTGCCCAGGGCCAGGCGCCTGCAACCGCCCTGCCCGTTGTCATACTGGGTGCGCTGGTCGCTGTCGTGTTCACTCGCAGGGAACTGCGCGAGGCCTCGCCGATACTGCCGGTGGACCTGCTGGCCCGGCCGATACTGGCACTGTCTATCCTCGGCGCGTTCCTGGCATTTATCGGCTCGATGACATTCCTGCTTTCGGTGCCCTTCAGGCTGCAGCACCATTTCGGCTTTTCCCCGGGGGAAATCGGCGCCGCCATAGCGCCGTGGCCACTGGCCATGATGATTGTCGCGCCGATCGCCGGCGCCCTGTCTGACCGCTTCCATGCGGGCCTGCTCGGCGGTATCGGCATGGCCATCGCCACTGCGGGCATGCTGCTGCTCGCCTTTATGCCGGAAGGGCTTGCCCACGGCAGTATCGCCTGGCGTATGTCCGTCTGCGGCGTGGGCTATGGCATGTTCCTCTCACCCAAC
>JAOUDU010000549.1 GCA_029859085.1 Gammaproteobacteria bacterium
GACCATGAAATCACTGCGCTGCAATAGCAGGGGTACCCGGGGTAATTCACTGCCGCCTCTGTGCAACTGCGTGTGCATCTCGAGCATTTCGGCGAAGAATGCATCGCCTCCCGTCATTGGCGCGTGTACTGCCTGGATGAGTTCATCGCGCTCGGCCAGCGCCTGGGTCAGCCGGCCCAGCAGCGGGGCGACGGTCTCGATGCCGGCAAGCACGCTTGCCGCAATCGGCGCCGGGGAGAAGGTGAACGGTACCTGGCGTGTCTGCCCCGGGCCGTTGAGAAAACACAGGTTCAGCTGCAGGGCCTCGGCCGCGACATCGTCGATAATTGAGTTGGAGATGATATCCGGCATGTTATCAGTATCGGCTAGACATTCAGCAGCAGGTGCTCGCGCTCCCAGGGACTGATCTCCCGGTGGAACTGGCGCATCTCTTCGCGCTTGACCTCGCTGTACACCATGCAGAAATCAACCCCCAGTACCCGGTGCACTGCCTCGGCCTGTTCGAACAGGGTGAGGGCCTCATCGATCGTCGTTGGAATCGCGTATTCGTCACCTTCCACCTCGCCGGCGGCGGGTGCCCCGGGTTTGGCTTTCTCGAGCATGCCCAGGTAGCCACAGGCCAGGCTCACCGCAATGGCGAGGTAGGGATTGGAATCCACCCCGACCACGCGGTTTTCCAGGCGGCGGTCCTGTGCCCCCGAGTTCGGCACCCGCAGGCCGGTCGCCCGGTTGTCGAAGCCCCAGGCAAAGTTGGTGGGTGCGCTGGAGTTGGTGCTGGATTCGAAGCGCCGGTAACTGTTGACGTAGGGGGCCATGAGCGGGAGGGCTTGCGGCAGGTATTTCTGGCTGCCGCCGATATAATGCATGAAGCGCTTGCTGGCCTCGCCATTGGTGTTGCTGAAGATATTTTTCCCGGTAACCAGGTCGATCACGCTCTGGTGTATGTGCATGGCCGAGCCCGGCTGGTCGCGCATGGGCTTGGCCATGAAAGTGGCGAACATACCGTGGTTGAGTGCCGCCTCGCGAATGATGCGCTTGAAGTAGAACACCTGGTCCGCCAGCAGCACCGGGTCGCCGTGGGTCAGGTTGATCTCCACCTGGCCGGCCCCGTCCTCCTGGATAACCGTATCGATGGTCAGCCCCGCATCCTGGGCGTAGCGGTAAATGGTGTCGATGACAGGCCCGTACTCGTCCACTGCCGACATGGAATATGACTGGTTTCCCGTGCCGCGGCGCCCGGTGCGGCCCACCGGCGGCTCGATCGGTTCGTTGGGATCGAGGTTGGGCCTGGTCAGGTAGAACTCCAGTTCAGGGGCGACCACCGGTTTCCAGCCCTGCTGCGCATACATATCCACCAGGCGTTTCAAAACATTGCGCGGCGCGACGCTCACGGGACTGCCGTCCCGGTTGTACAGGTCGTGAATCACCTGCAGGGTGGCTTCCTTCGCCCAGGGCACCGCCTTGGCGGTGGTCATGTCGGCCTTCAGCACGACGTCCCCCTCTGCCCACTGGTTGACGATGTCCATCTCCACGTCCCTGCCGGTGACCGTCTGGTAGAAGATGGAGATCGGCAGGTAGGTCTCATGATCCGGGTGAAATTTGTTCAGCGGCATGGCCTTGCCGCGGGACATGCCCGCCAGGTCCGGCACAATGCATTCCACTTCATCCACGTCGCGCCCCGCGCGGTAGTTCTTGAATGCCTGTGGCAGGTCTTCCAGCCAGAGTGGCTCACGCTTTTGCACAATATTCCTCCGAAACCGGGCGTTGCCCGCTGGTGATGCCGCGGTAATGCACGTACCGTTTTGCCGGCCGTGACCGCTGCCCAACTATATCAGGAAGCCGCACCCGCTGGAGAAGGCCGGTGTGCCCGGCGGGATCGCTGTATTCACCCCTGGTGCGCCCGCTGTCGCCACTTCGGCAGGGCGGTCAGCACCACTGCGAAGATGATCAGGCCCATGGCCAGTCCCTCCCTGGTGCGGATTTGCTCGCCCGCGAACATGACACCCAGCAACACCGCCACTGCCGGGTTGACGTAGGCGTAGCTGGTGGCCGCCGCCGGGCGCACCGTCTTCAGCAGGTACAGGTAGGCGCTGTAGGCGATGATCGAGCCGAAAAAGACCAGGTAGGCCAGCGAGCCCCAGCCGGCCGCGTCCGGCCACCGCTGCATGCGCTCCCCGCAGATTGCGCTCACCAGCAGCATGGTGCAGCCGCCGGCCAGCATCTGGCTGGCGCTGGCCATCAACCCCGCCGGCTGGTCGAGGTTCCTGCCCCACACGGACCCGAGGGCCCACCCGGCCGGTGCCATGATCAGCAGTAATGCCGCCAGTGGGCTGGCCTGCAGGTTTGCGCCTGAGTGCAGCAGGCCGATGCCCAGCAGGCCGAGGAAAATACCGGCCCATTCCAGCCAGCTTGCCCGTTGGCTCCACAGGTAACCGAACACCACGGTAAACAGTGGCACCGTGGCAATCATCAGCGCGGCCACGCCGGAGGCCGCGCCAAGGGATTCGGCGACAGTGACCCCGCCTGTCCCGCAGCCCAGCATCAGCGCGCCGAGCAGGGTGGCCGAACGCCATTGCCGCGCTGTCGGTGGCGTAACGCCGCGCCAGCGCAGCCAGGCGTAGAGCAGGCAGCCGGCCAGCAGGAAGCGCGCCGCGCTGAACAGCAGCGGCGGCCAGGTGGCGACACCGATACGTATCGCCAGGTAGGTCGAACCCCAGATCAGGTAAAGCGCGGCGAACGCGCCGATAAGCAGCAGGCGCTCCGGTATGGCGGGCATTTGGGACGCTCCGGATTCGGGGCCTCATTATGCGCCGGGGGCGGGCCTGTGCCCAGATGCAGTTCGCACCGGTCTACCCCTGCCGCATTTGACCTCCCGTATCCGCTGGGCTTAACTGGGTTGCAAAGA
>JAOUDU010000550.1 GCA_029859085.1 Gammaproteobacteria bacterium
CTGGCTGAGGTAGACGGCGTCCTGGAGCGACAGGGGGCGGATGGTGGTAAGCAGGCCCGCCATGCCGTGGGTGGTGGTCTTGCCGGGTGTAACGGCGATGATGCGGGTGCCGAACTGGGAAAAGCTCTCCATCAGGTAGACCCGAAGCCCCTCCCCGATGGATGTCAGCAGGGTCACCGAGGCAATGCCGATACTGATGCCCAGCGCGGTCAACAGGCTGCGCAGGCGGGCTGTAGTCACCGCGTGCAGGACCCAGCGCAGCCAGTCACTCAGCAGCACCGGTCACCTCCTGCCCAATGCATCCACCGGCTCCAGCCGCGCGGCCTGCTGGGCGGGCAACCAGGCGAACACCAGCGCGGTGCCGACGGCGAGCCCGAATCCGGCCCACATCGCCCAGGCGGGTGTTGCAAAGGGGATCGAGGGGTAGAGATGGCGCCCGGCGGCCACCAGCAAACGGCCCACCAGCATGCCGAGCAACGCGCCCGCGGTGGCGATCAGCGCCGCCTCGGTGAGGAACAGGGTGCGCACCTGCGCCGCGGGAGCGCCTATCGCCTTGAGCAGGCCGATCTCCGCGGTGCGCTGCTTCACCGACATCAGGGTGACATTCATTACCAGGATGCCCGCTACCACCAGGCTGATGGCGGCGATGCCCGCGACACCCAGTGTCAGCGCCCGCAGAATATCGTCAAACGTGCTCAGCATCGCGTCGGGACTGACAACCGTCACGTCCTGCTCGCCTTCATGCAGTTCCTGCATGCGCTCGGATACAGCGGTCTTGACCTCCTCTACCCGGTAATTATCGCGCACTTTCATCATGACCCTGAACAGGCCGTGTACATTGAACACCGACTGGGCCGAGGCTACCGGGACGAAAATTGCCTCGCTCAGGTCCCTGCCGAATGAGTCGCCGCTGCCCGCCAATACGCCGATCACGCGAAAGCGGTAATCCCGCAGCCGCACCCACTGGCCGATTGCGCGGCGATTGTCAAACAGCTCCGTTTTCAGCTTCTGGCCGATGACCGCAACCGACTTGCCCTCGCTCAGGGCGAGGTCGGGGAGGGCGCTGCCCTGGGCAATCTGCAGCTGGCGAATAGTGAAGAAGGCCGCGGTGGTACCCACCACGATACTCTCCCGTTCCCGCGAGCCGAAGGAGACGGGGCCGTTGCCCATGACCATCGGCGCCAGTGACGTCAGGCCGGGAATCGTGCGCCCCAGCACCTCGACTTCCTCGAGCGTGATGGCGCGGGCGGCGCTGCCGGTAATGGGGGGCATGCCCCCCGTCGTCTCCTTGCGCCCCGGGAACATCACCACGGTATCCTTGCCCAGGAATGCGAACTCCCCCATCACATAGCCCCGGGCGCCCTCACCCAGTGCCGTGAGCACGATCACCGCGCCGACACCGAGCCCGACCGCAATCAGCAGCATGACGCTGCGAAAGCGCTGGCGGCGCAGCGCCAGGATGGTATAGCGAATGAGATCAACCAGCCGCATCGGCCTCGCCCTGCTGCTGGTGCATATGGTCACTGGAAATCGCACCGTCCAGCATGCGGACATGGCGCCTGGCGCGGTCGCCCATGTTGTTGTCATGGGTGACCACCAGCAGGGTGATCCCCTCCCGGTTCAGGTCCTCCAGGATACGGGTCACCTCGGTGCCGGAGCGGGTGTCCAGGTTGCCCGTGGGTTCGTCGGCGAGCAGTATGCTCGGCTTCATCACGATGCTGCGGCCAATGGCCACCCGCTGGCGCTCACCGCCGGACAGCTGGTTCGGCAGGTGATGGGCCCGCCTGGCGATATCGAGCTTTTCGAGGATGACGGCCACCTCCGCATGGCGCTGTTTCGCCGCGACCCCGGCCAGCATCAGCGGTAATTCGATGTTTTCCCGCGCGGTCAACCTGGGAATCAGGTGGTAGGACTGGAACACGAAGCCGATCTGCTCGCGGCGCAGGCGCGCGCGTTCATTCTCATTCAGGGACATGGTGTCGACACCGTTGAGGCAATAGCTGCCGTCGTCCGGTCGATCCAGCAGGCCGAGCATATTCAGCAGCGTCGATTTGCCCGAGCCGGAGGGGCCCATCACCGAGAGGTAATCGCCCTGCTCGATCCGCAGGTTGATGTTGTCCAGCGCGTGGACCGCGCTGTCGCCGAGGTAGAACGTCTTGTTGACGCCGCTGACCTCAATCATCCCGGGGAACCACGGTGATACCCGCAGCAAGTCCCGGCTCATCCAGGGACAGGACTATCTCGTCACCCTCCTCGAGCCCCCCGGTCACCTCGGTAAAGTTCCAGTTGCGAATGCCGGTAGTGACCTGCACCAGCTCCAGGGTGCCTGCTGCCCGGTCGTAGCGATAAACCTGGTCATTCTCCATCACCGCCTCGGTCGGGATCCGCAGCACATTGTCGTGGGTTTCGAGGATGATATCGATGTCCGCGCTGTAACCGACCAATAACCTCGCCCTGACACCCGGGTCGTCGAAGGTCACGTCGATCTCAACGGTGCGCGCCTGCTTCTCCAGGTCGAGCACGTAGGGTGCGATACGGTCCAGCCGCCCCTTGAAATTTTCTCCCCGGAACGCATCGAGACCCAGTCGCGCGGGAAGGCCGACGCTGAGTGCGCCGGCATCGACCTCGTCGATGGGTGCGGTCACGTAAAGGCAACTGTAGTCGATCAGGTCTACCGCGGGCGGTGTGGCCACGCCGGGCGGCGATGGCGTGACATATTCACCGATTTCACCGTTGATCTCGGCCACGATCCCGGCGAACGGTGCGCGCAGGTAGGTCTCCTCAAGCAGTACCTGGTTCATCTGCAGGTTTGCCTGCGCCATCTGCTCCTCGTCCCTGGAAGCCTGGCAGCCGAAACTGCCACCCTCGGCCCGGGTGCGCCCGAGTTCTGTCGCCTCCCGTGAG
>JAOUDU010000552.1 GCA_029859085.1 Gammaproteobacteria bacterium
TGGGGGACCGCCATCGCGGTCAGGCTGCTGAACCGGTCCGGCGCCAGCGCCGCGGCGGTATAGCCGACTGCCGCGCCCCAGTCGTGGCCCACCAGGTGGACCGGCCCCGCGTCCAACTGGTCGGCAACGGCGAGCACGTCGCCGGCAATCGCTTCCAGGGTATAGCTGCCATCGGCGGGAATCGATCCCGGCTCGTAGCCACGCAGGCTCAGGCTGACGCAGCGGAAACCCGCCGCTGCCAGCGCCGGTAGCTGGAAACGGTAGGAGCGGGCGTTATCCGGAAAGCCGTGGAGGCAGAGCACCAGCGGCCCCTTGCCCTGCGCCAGGGCGGTAAACCTCAGCGGGCCGTGATGCAGGTCAAGGCTTTCAAAAGTCATCCGGGCTCCTGTCTGGGTTCTGGCCTGTCGACCGGGTAGTGTAGTTGCCCTGCCCGCAGATTAAAATGAGGTGCGAAACCGACCCGAGTGCCGTACAGTCCCCAACTCGAACATAACGGCACCAGCGCCAGGACTAATCGAACTAAAATCCAGCTATGACGTCCAACCGGCCATGTCCACCAACTGTGTAGAGCTGCGCGGCCTGACTTTCAGCCGCGGCCAGCGCGTAATCCTCGATTCCCTCGATATCGATATACCCAGGGGCAAGATAACTGCCATCCTGGGGCCCAGCGGCTGCGGCAAGACAACCCTGCTGCGCCTGATAGGCAGCCAGCTGCGGCCCGACCAGGGATCTATACTGTTCGAGGGAACCGATATCAGCAGGCTGCGTCGCCAGGAGCTGTTCGTACTGCGCGAGCGGATGGGCATGCTGTTCCAGTCCGGGGCGCTGTTCACCGACCTGTCCGTGTTCGAGAATGTCGCCTTTCCCCTGCGCCTGCACACTGACCTGCCCGAGAGCATGATCCGCGACCTGGTCCTGATCAAGCTGCACGCGGTAGGCCTGCGCGGTGCCCGGGACCTGATGCCCGCCGAGCTGTCCGGCGGCATGTCGCGCCGGGCGGCGCTGGCACGGGCCATCATCCTGGACCCGGAATTGATCATGTACGATGAGCCCTTCGTGGGCCAGGACCCGATTTTCGCCGGGGTGTTGCGGGACCTGATCAAGCGCATCAACGAGGCCATGGGCTGTACCTGTATCATCGTGTCCCACGATATCGCCGAGACCGTCTCGATTTCAGATTATATGTATGTACTGTCGGAGGGCCGGATCATCGGCCAGGGCGCTCCCGACGCGGTGATGAACAGCGATGACGCGCGGGTGCGCCAGTTTTTGCAGGGACTGCCGGATGGCCCGGTGCCGTTCCACTACCCGGCACCGGATTACCGCAGCGACCTGCAACTGGAGGAGATGTAATTGCTGTCCTACCTGCAGCGGCTGGGGCGCACCGGCCTCGATGTCGCCGCCGGCTTTGGCCGGGCGGGAATACTGCTGGCCCAGGCGGTCTGGGGGCCCATAGACTGGCGCTACGGCCCGGGCCTGTTGCTGCGCCAGTTGCATTTCGTCGGGGTCTACTCCCTGATTATCATCGTGGTGTCCGGCGTGCTGATCGGCATGGTGCTCGCCCTGCAGGGCTACACGGTGCTGGTGCGCTTCGGCGCCGAGTCGGCCCTCGGCCAGATGGTGTCGCTGACCCTGCTGCGCGAACTGGGGCCGGTGGTGGCGGCCCTGCTGTTCGCGGGCCGGGCGGGCTCCGCCCTCACCGCCGAGATAGGGCTGATGAAAACCACGGAACAACTGGCCGCAATGGAGATGATAGGTGTCGACCCGCTGCGCCGGGTGGCCAGGCCCCGCCTCCTGGCCGGGATCATAGCCATGCCGATACTGGCACAGGTGTTCAATATGGTGGCCATCCTCGGTGCGGTGGGTGTCGGTGTCAGCTGGCTGGGCGTGGATGCCGGTTCCTTCTGGTCCAATATGCAGCAGAGTGTCGAGCTCGGCGAGGACGTGATGAACGGCGTTATCAAGGCCTTCGCCTTCGGGGTGGTGGTAACCTGGATCGCGGTATTCGAGGGTTTCGATGCAGAGCCGACTCCCGAGGGGATCAGCACCGCCACTACCCGCACCGTGGTGTATTCTTCACTGGCAGTACTGGCCATGGATTTTCTTTTGACCGCAATCATGTTCGGGGTGGATTAAATGCAGTCGCGCAGCATCGAAATTTCCGTCGGGGCGTTTATCCTGCTGGGTATCGTCGCCCTTTCATTCCTGGTCATCCAGGTCAGTGGCCTGACCTTTGCGGACGCCCGCCGGGACACCTACCAGCTTTCGGCGCAGTTCAATACGGTGGCGGGGCTGGCTCCCCGCGCGAAGGTCATGGTGGCCGGGGTCACCATCGGGCGTGTCACCGAAATTCACATCGATCCGGTCAGCGTCCGGGCCGTGGTGGATATGGCGATAGACAAGAACGTGGATTACCTCACTGCGGACAGCATCGCCTCGATCAAGACCGCCGGCGTACTCGGGGAGCAGTACGTGAGCATTGCGGTGGGCGCGTCCGAGGATATCCTCAAGGGCGGCGACAGGATCAGGGACACCCAGTCGGCGATGATCCTGGAAGACCTGATCGGCAAATTTGTAACGAATTTTGGTGACAAGAAGTGAATGTCCGGCGAGTGCGGGCGGGGACAATGATGAAACTCAGGCTGAGAGCGGCACACGTATTTTTTTCTGCGGTAGTTTCCCTGGTGCTGGCGGGGCAGGCGTATGGCGCGCCCGCCGATTCCGCCCCGGTGATTTCCCGCGACGACCCGGAGGTGATGCTCAAACAGGCCACCGATGAGCTGCTGGCCATCTCCAAGGCCGCCCGGGCGTATGTCGACCAGGATCGCGAGCGCTATTACGCCGAGGTTTCGGGCGTGCTCGACCAGATCATGGACATCCAGTATTTTGCCCGCGGGGTGATG
>JAOUDU010000551.1 GCA_029859085.1 Gammaproteobacteria bacterium
CCGCGCAGCGGCTCCAGCCCTCCAGGGCGGATTTGGAAGCGATGTAGGCGGAGAACCGGGCGGGCGGCCCTACCACGCCCATGGACGATATATTGATGATGTGGCCGCTGCGCCGCTCGCTCATTCCGGGCAGAACGCCAAGGCTCATCCGCAGGCAGCCGAAATAGTTCAACTGCATGGTGCGTTCGAAATCGTGGAAGCGGTCGTAGGAGTGCTCCACCGCGCGGCGTATTGAGCGCCCTGCGTTGTTGATCAGGATGTCGACCCGGCCGTGATCCGCCATCACCTGCTGCAGGAATGCATCACACGCCTCCATATTGGCGATATCGCATGTGTAGATATGGGCTTCGCCACCGGCTTTGTCTACCTGGCGCTTTGCATCCTCGAGGGTTTCCAGGGTACGGCCGCTCAGTATGACTTTCGCTCCGGCCTCGCCCAGGCGGATGGCGGTCGCCAGGCCGATGCCGGTGCCACCGCCGGTAATGATGACGACCTTGCCTTCCACGTTGCCCCTGAGTGTGCGGTCGATAAACAGGTTGGGGTCCAGGTTGCGCTCCCAGTAATCCCACAGGCGCCCGGCATAGCTGGCCAGTTTGGGCACACTGATGCCACTGCCCTGCAGGGCGATCTCCGCCTCGCGGTTGTCAAAGCGCGTATTCCAGGTGAAGAACATGGTGGCGTCCACCGGCATGCCGATGCCCTCCATTGCGGTAGCCATCAATCGCTTTACCGGGGGCAATTTGCCCAGCATCGACAGCATGCTCGAAGGAATAAACGAGAATATTTTTGTATCCAGCCGCAGCGCGAACCGCGGTGCCCCGGCAGCCTCGGCGAAAATGTTCATCATCTCCCCGGCGGAGTAGTGATCCGGGTTGGTCAGGTGGAAAGCGCGGTAATCGCAGTCTGGCTTGTGGGCGATATGGTCCATGGCCGCGACCACGTAATCCACCGGTACGATATTGAAGCTGCCCGTGTCGACAGTGACAAGCGGAAACCACGGCGGCAGCGCCTTGCGCAATTTCGCCAGGGTGGGAAAGCTGTAGTACGGTCCGTCGGTCTTGTCGATTTCCCCGGTCTGGGAGTGACCCACGACCGAGGCGGGGCGGTACACCCGCCAGGGAATTTGGCACTCGCTGCGTACCACCTCTTCGGAGTCGTGCTTGGTGCGGAAGTACGGGTGGTTCAGTTCGCCGGCTTCCTTGAACATGCCCTCGCGGAAGGTACCCTCGTATTTGCCGCCGACCGCGATCGAGCTGGTGTGCTGGAAGCAGCCGGCCTGCAGGTCTTGGGCGCAGCGCACCGCATTGCGGGTACCCTCCACGTTGGCCAGCTGCTGGCTTTCTGCCGACGCCGTCAGGTCGTAAATCGCCGCCACATGGAAAAAGTGGGCGATATTGCCGCGCAACTGGTCGCGCTGCTCTTCGCTGATTCCCAGCATGGGTTGGCCCAAATCCCCGTAAACCGGAATTATCCGGTCCGCACTGAGCGGATAGCGCTCCCTGAGGGCCTCGAGCTTGTGCTCCGAACCCTGGCGCAGCAATACATAGACGCTACCCTCGCGCTGCAGTAATTTCTCAACCAGGAACTTGCCGATAAATCCGGTGGCACCGGTGACGAAATAATTCATGGCCTTTCTCCTTTGCATTATGTTCCGGGCTATGCCGGGCCGCGGTGTTCAAACTTTACCTCGACAGTCTAGTCACGCCGGGCGGGGGTGTCTTTGGCACAAACTTTCAATTTGGGTTGATCTATATCTTCAGCTGTCAATGAGAGCCGGTTGCCGCCCGGATATTTCCGGAAAATCCCGGGTCGACTGAACTGAAATGTATATGAGGTCGAAGGCTTTGGTCATACACTGGCCGGGTTCCGGTACTTATGCTTCGGTGTCGAAAGTCATTCCTGCGCAGTTGCAGCGGCCGGCCAGGTCTGGCTGTCTGCAGGCGTCCCGTCCGGCCTGCCGGAATGACGCGAACCAGGCGCACAAAACAACAGCGATAGCGAGGTGGATATATGGCGATCTATGCGATGACCGGCGGTGCCACGGGTATCGGTGCAGCAATCAGGCACCGTCTCCTGCAAGAGGGAAACCAGGTAATGGTGGTCGATATCAAGGATGCCGATATCATCGCCGACCTGTCGAGCAGGGATGGTCGCCAGGCCGCGGTCAGGGCGATCCGGGAGGCGGCGCCAGGCGGCCTGGACGGTCTCGTCACCTGCGCGGGTCTCGGTTCGAATGTGCCCGATCACCGCTTGATCACCCAGGTCAACTACTTCGGCACGGTTGAACTCATCGAAGGCCTGAAGGACCTGGTGGCGGCCAGGCGCGGCGCGATCGTGTTGATTTCATCCAATTCCGCCCCCATGAACAACAGCCCCGAATTCGTTGGGTTGTTACTGTCCGGCGATGAGCAAAAGGCGCTTGATTTCTCCGCAACCATAGCTGCCCAGGAGGTTTACAGCGGAACCAAAAAAGCGGTTGCGCGCTGGATGCGAAGCAGGGCCGCCGAATACGCCGTCGCGGGTGTGCGGATGAACGCCGTGGCGCCCGGCTATACGCAGACGCCAATGACGGAACAGGTAGAGAAGGACCCCGTCTATGGCCAGGCCATCAGGGAATTTATGGCCAGTATTCCCGTAGGGTTCCCTGGCAAACCGGAAGACCAGGCGGCGGCGACCAGCTTTTTGCTGAGTCCCGACGCCAGGTTTATCTGCGGCTCGGTGCTGTTTGTCGACGGTGGCCATGACGCGATGTTCAGGCCTGACCAGATATGACACAGACTTTCAGCCGCCGCGATGTGCTCAGGCAGGGTCTGGCGATAGCCGCTGCGGCCGGGATTGCCCCGGGCCGCTACGGTGAAGAGGATTGGCTGTTCCAGCCGGCTGGCCAGTTGGAACAGGCCAGC
>JAOUDU010000553.1 GCA_029859085.1 Gammaproteobacteria bacterium
GGGGCGGCATATCCCGGGAGTTTATCGAGGAGGCGATACCCGAGTTCATCCTGTACTGGCGGGAGCGGGGGGCGGCGCCGCGGGAGCTGAACTCGAAATTTATCCAGCACATCCGCATCCAGTGGGCAAAATACAGCTCCAGCCTCGAGCACAGCACTGAGCCAAAGCGCATCGCCGATGACTGGCAGCCCAGCGAGGATGTCTTTGATATCCTGCGGATGTCGCACATCGACACCGAATTTGCCCGGTCGCTACTGGCCGAGTTCATCGTATACTGGCGGGACAGCAACCAGACCCACACATCCTGGAACAGCAAATTCCTGCAACATGTGAAGTACCACTGGGCCAAACGTCACCAGATCGAACAAGCGGGACAAAACCATGCCGGACAGCCGGGACCTGATCCAAAAGGTCGCACACGAGATAGAAGCCTCCAGGACGACCTCACCGACACCTCCTGGGCAGACTGACCCGGGGCAGTCGAGAGCCGGGCACCGGGCCGCGTCCGAAGCCAGGGTCGAGGCGATCAACCAGGTGTTCGCCCTGTTCAGGCTGAACTACCACAACCAGTACTACGCTGCCTACCCGGACGCGGAGCAGCTGCGGCAGATCAAGAAGCTGTGGCTGGACTCGCTGGCAGACTACCCGATCGAGCAGATCCTGAAGGGCGCCAAGCACGCGATCGAGCACAGCGAGTACCTGCCCACCCTCAACCGGATGCTGGAGTGCTGCCAGCAGGGCCTGGCGGACCTGGGCCTGCCCTCTGCCCACGATGCCTATGTCGAGGCCTGCCGGGCGCCTGCGCCCCGGGCGGCCCAGGCCTGGAGCCATCCCGCGGTCTACCTGGCGGGGCGGGACAGCGGCTGGTACTTCCTGGCCAATAACACCGAGCGCACCAGCTGGCCGGTGTTTTGCGAACACTACCAGCGCTACTGCGCGCGGGTGCTGCAGGGCGAGACCTTCACCCTGCCGCCGCGGAAAAAACTGGAGCACCGCGAGCCGCACCCCCTGTCGCGGGAGGACCAGCTGGCCGAATTGAAAAAACTCAGGGAAGGAACGGGGCTCTAGCCCTGGCGATTAAGCGGGATATTCGCCTGGATCACGACATGGAGCTTACGGATTCGTTCTTGCCATCGGCACCGGCCGGGAAAGCGTTTTCGCCCCCCTCCTACCGAGGGTTTGGGCTCCGGGCGACATGACTGAGGCCTGCTCAGCTAGGCCTGCGCGGCCTGCTGGCCTGCAGCCGCTTCCTTGACCAGGGTCTGCAACTCGCCGTTTTCGAACATCTCGGTGACGATGTCACAGCCGCCGACCAGCTCGCCGTTCACCCACAGCTGGGGAAACGTCGGCCAGTTGGCGTATTTGGGCAGGTTGGCCCGGATGTCCGGATTCGACAGGATATCCACATAGGCGAAGCGCTCGCCGCAGGCCATAAGGGCCTGCACGGTGCGAGCCGAAAAGCCGCACTGGGGCTGGTTGGGGGATCCCTTCATGTAGAGCAAAATAGTATTGCTCTCGATCTGCTCTTTGATTGTTTCGATGATATCCATTGCCTGTCCTGTATTCACTCTGGCTGCCGGGCACTGCCGGGCAGGGCGGGCCATTCTACCCTATTGTGGCAGCAGTCTGTCTACTGGGACCACAGTGTGGCCCGCGGGTTCAACCCAATTGCCAAGCTTTATCGATAGCGCTATAGTTGCCCTTTCTGAGGCAGCTCCCGCTGCCTTTTTGCGTTTATAGGAGTGCGAGATCGATGTCGGCGCTGATGCAGACTTATACCAGGTTGCCCGTGACCTTCAGTCACGGCGAGGGCGTATACCTGTATGACACCGCCGGCCGCCGCTACCTCGACGCCATCGCCGGTATCGCCGTCAACGGCCTGGGCCACGCCCACCCGGCGGTCACCGCCGCCATCCGGCAGCAGGCCGACAAGCTGGTGCATACCTCGAACCTGTACCGCATCGAGGCCCAGGAACAACTGGGCGAGGTGCTGACCGGGGTCGCCGGCATGGAGAACTGCTTTTTCGGCAATTCCGGCGCCGAGGCCAATGAGGCGGCGATCAAGCTGGCGCGACTGTACGGTCACCAGCGCAAAATCGACAAACCCGCCATCGTGGTATTGGAGGGCGCCTTCCACGGGCGCACCCTGGCAACCCTGAGCGCCACCGGCAACCGCAAGATCCAGGCGGGTTTCGAGCCGCTGGTCACCGGCTTCATTCGCGCCCCCCGCAACGATGTCCAGGCCCTGCGCCAGATCGCCGCCCACAACCCGGGCGTGGTGGCGGTGCTGATGGAACCGATCCAGGGGGAGAGCGGGGTGCACGCCCTGAGCGCCGAATACCTGCAGGTCGTGCGGGAAATCTGTGACCGGCAGGAATGGCTGCTGATGCTGGACGAGGTGCAGACTGGCAACGGCCGCACCGGCAGCTACTTCGCCTACCAGGGCATGGGGGTAACCCCCGACGTGGTGACCACTGCCAAGGGCCTTGGCAACGGTGTGCCTATCGGCGCCTGCCTGGCGCGGGGCCCGGCTGCACCGGTACTGGGTGCGGGCCAGCACGGCTCTACCTTCGGCGGCAACCCGCTGGTTTGCGCGACCGCGCTGGCTGTGGTGAAAACCGTGACCGAGCAGGCCCTGGGTGAAAACGCAGTCACCATGGGCCAGCTTATCGTCGAGGCACTGCGGGCCGACGACGCGGCGGCGGCAAACATCGCCGAGATCCGCGGCCGCGGCCTGATGCTGGGCATCCAGCTGCACAGGGATTGCGGCGAGCTGGTACAGCGAGCAATGGACGCCGGACTGTTGATCAACGTGACCGCGGGCAACACCATCCGCCTGTTGCCACCACTGGTGATCAATGCCCGGCAGGCGCGCGACCTGGCCGGCATCCTGGCCCAG
>JAOUDU010000554.1 GCA_029859085.1 Gammaproteobacteria bacterium
ATCGAGCTGCTGGCAGGTTATGACCCGCAGAGCCTGTGGGATAACTTCTGGCACGGGGCGGTGTATTTTCTGCCCATTTATGTCACGACCTTTGTGGTCGGCATCACCTGGGAGTGCCTGTTCGCCATCGTGCGGGGCCATGAGGTCAACGAGGGCTTCTTCGTCACCTCCATCCTGTTTGCCCTGACGCTCCCGCCGGACATCCCGCTGTGGCAGGTGGCGCTGGGTATCAGCTTCGGCGTGGTCATCGGCAAGGAGGTGTTCGGCGGCACCGGCAAGAACTTCATCAACCCGGCGCTGGCGGGCAGGGCCTTCCTGTTTTTCGCCTATCCCGCCGAGATCTCCGGCGATGCCGTGTGGACCGCGGTGGACGGCTTCAGTGGCGCCACGCCGCTGGCGATGGCTGCCGCCGACGGCGTGCAGGGCATCACCGATGCCTGGGGCAACCCCATCGGCTGGGGTGACGCCTTCCTGGGCACGATTCAGGGCTGCATCGGGGAGACCTCGACCCTGGCGATCGCCATTGGCGCCGTCATCCTGCTGTGGACCGGGGTGGCGTCCTGGCGCATCATGCTGGGCGTCTGTCTGGGCATGATCGCAACCACGCTGTTGTTCAATATCGGTGGCTCCAGCCCGGCGTGGGACATACCCTGGCACTGGCACCTGGTGCTGGGCGGGTTTGCCTTTGGCACGGTGTTCATGGCGACCGACCCGGTGTCGGCGGCCATGACCAATACCGGCAAACTGGTTTTCGGTGCGCTGATCGGGCTGATGGTGATCCTGATCCGGGTGGTGAATCCTGCCTTCCCGGAAGGCATGATGCTGGCGATTCTGTTCGCCAACCTGTTTGCACCGCTCATCGACAACTTTGTTGTGCAGGCGAATATCAAACGGAGGCTGGCGCGGGATGTCGGATAAAGACTCTTTAAAGAACACCATTGTCGTTTCGCTGTTGCTGTGTGTCGTCTGTTCCGTGGTGGTGTCTTCGGCGGCGGTGCTGCTGAAGCCCCGCCAGGATACCAACAAGGAGTTCTCCCGCAATCGCGACGTGCTCGCGGCCGCGGGCCTCTACGATCCGGCACTGCACGACGCCAATTACGTGGTTGAGCGCTTCAAGTCCTTCAAGGTGCGCCTGGTCGACATCGAGACCGGCGAATACCTGAGCGACGACAAGGCTCGCGAACTCGGCATCAACCCGGCCAACTACGACCAGCGCAAGGCATCCAAGACGGCCGGCCTGTCGCAGACGCTGAGCCCGCAGGACGACATCGCGGGCATCAAGCGCCAGGCCAGGTATGCGACCGTGTACGTGCTGGAAGAGGGCGGCAAAATCGATCGGGTGGTGCTGCCGGTGCACGGTTATGGCCTGTGGAGTACGCTGTACGGATTTCTCGCGGTCAAGGGGGATGGCGACACCGTGCTGGGGTTGACGTTCTACGAGCACGGCGAGACCCCGGGGCTTGGCGGTGAAGTGGATAACCCGGTGTGGAAAGCGCAGTGGCCCGGCAAGAAGCTCTTTGCCGATGGCGACGAGGTCGCCATCCACGTGATGAAGAAAGGGCAGGCGAACCCCGACAGCCCCTATCAGATCGATGGGCTGGCAGGTTCGACCCTGACGACGGTAGGGGTGGATAATCTCATCAAGTTCTGGGTAGGGTCCCATGGGTTTGAGCCCTATCTCAAAAAACTGCAGGCGGGGGAGGCTTGAGCCATGTCGGCATTCAAGGAAGCGCTACTCGATCCGGTGTTCAACAATAATCCGGTTGCCCTTCAGATTCTGGGCATCTGCTCGGCGCTGGCGGTAACCAGCAACCTCAACACCACCATCGTCATGTGTATCGCTCTCACCACGGTGGTGGCGTTTTCCAACCTGTTCATCGCGATGGTGCGCAACTATCTGCCCAACAGCATCCGCATCATCGCGCAGATGATCATCATCGCGTCGCTGGTCATCCTGGTCGACCAGGTGCTGAAGGCCTTCGCCTTCGAGATCAGCAAGCAGCTGTCGGTGTTTGTGGGCCTGATCATCACCAACTGCATCGTCATGGGCCGCGCCGAGGCCTTTGCCATGAAGAATCCGCCGTTGCCCAGCTTTCTGGACGGCATCGGTAACGGCCTCGGTTACAGCGTGGTGCTGCTGGCAGTGGGTACCGTGCGCGAGCTGTTCGGCGCCGGCTCGCTGTTCGGCGTCGAGGTGCTGCCCATCGCTGCCAATGGCGGCTGGTATGTGCCCAACGGCCTGATGCTGCTGCCCCCGAGCGCCTTCTTTCTCATCGGCTTTTTCATCTGGGCGCTGCGCACCTGGAAGAAGAACCAGGTTGAGGAGCGCGAATTCAAACTCGCGCCCCAGATGTCCAACACTCATCAGGAGGCGAGCTAGGCATGGAACATTACGTCGGTTTGCTGATCAGGGCCGTCTTCATTGAGAACATGGCGCTGGCCTTTTTCCTTGGCATGTGCACGTTTCTGGCGGTGTCCAAGAAGGTGTCCACCGCCATCGGCCTGGGGATCGCGGTGGTGGCGGTCGAGACCATCACGGTGCCCGCCAACTATATGATCTATCAGTACCTGCTCAAGGAGGGCGCGCTGTCCTGGACGGGAATCGACAGCCTCGCCCGCCTCGATCTGAGTTTTCTGGGCTTTCTCAGTTACATCGGCGTGATCGCGGCCATCGTGCAGATCCTGGAGATGTTCCTGGATAAGTTCGTGCCGGCGCTCTACAACGCGCTGGGGGTGTTCCTGCCGCTGATCACTGTGAACTGCGCGATCCTCGGGGCCTCGCTGTTCATGGTCAATCGTGAGTATAACTTTACGGAGAGCGTCGTGTATGGCGCGGGTGCGGGCCTGGGCTTCGCGCTGGCCATCGCGGCCCTGGCGGGTATCCGCGAGAAGCTCAAG
>JAOUDU010000030.1 GCA_029859085.1 Gammaproteobacteria bacterium
CTGCCGCGCGCGCCCGGCGACAGCTTCTTCGTCCGCAGTTCCTATCGCACTCCCCTGCCCGGCGGTTCCGAGATCGACTGGGTGGCCAGCTATGCCTATTCCGGCAGCTTCTACTTCGACCCGGCCAACAGCCCGGCTGAAGAGGAGAGCAGCTACGGGGTGATCGACGCCAGCGCCACCTGGACCAGCCCGGAAGACAGGTGGAATGTGACGGTCTGGGGCAAGAACCTGGACGACGAGGAGTACCGCATTCACTCGATCCTCAGCAACATCGCCGGCACCGTCGACATCTGGGGTCCGCCGCGCACCTACGGCGCCACGGTGAAATATATTTTCTGATCCGAACTCACCCTTATCCGGCGCCCGCGGGCGCCCTTTTTTATGCACAGGATGTGCGGTATGCCGCGCAAGGCAGCAGGACCCACCCGGCGTTATAGGGTGCGCCGCCAGCGGTGAAGGAGGCCCCCGATGCGCCTGTTCGCAGCAATAGCGCTATGCATTATTCCAGCGGCGGTTTTTGCCGCAAACCCCGATACGGATTCGGCGGAACACTGCAGGGCAATGAGCCGGGTGCAGGCGCCGCAGACCACGCTGACCGCGGCGCAACTGGTGACCGACAGGCAGGATATTTCCCCCTTTTGCCAACTGGAGGGCGAGATAGCGGGCCGGGTAGGCTTTGTCATGCGCCTGCCGGCGGCGAACTGGAACGGCAAGTTCGCGGTGACCGGCTGCGGCGGTTTCTGCGGCAGCCTGATCCCCGACAAGCCCGGCTACTCCAACAGCATGAACGAATCACTCAAGCTGGGCTATGCGGTCATCCAGACCGACAGTGGTCACAGGGCCCAGAGCTGGGAAACCGACTGGGCGCTGGGGGATGAGCGGGCCCTGGAACTCTACGCCGGCGCGTGGATGCCGCTGGCCGTGGCCACCGGGACAAGCCTGGTTGAAAACTATTATGCGTCCGCCCCGCGCCGCACCTATTTTTCCGGCTGCTCCAACGGCGGCCGCCTGGGCCTGTTCGCCGCCCAGCGCTACCCCGACCTGTTCGACGGTATCGCCGCGGGGGGCGGTATCTTCGACCTGAGCGGCAATGCCGGCGTGCACGGCCTGTGGCTGCTGCAGTCCACCCGGGACAGGGACGGCCATGCGGTGATCGACCCCGCCAAAATCCCCGTGCTTGCGCGCCAGGTGATGGCGCAGTGCGACCAGCTGGACGGCGTGGCCGATGGCGTGGTCTCCCGCCCCGAACTGTGTACACCCCGGCTCGATGGCCTGCAGTGCGCCGGGGCCGACAAGGTCGACTGTTTTACCGCCGGGGAGCTCGCCGCGGTCAGGCGCCTGTACCAGGGCGCTACCGTCAACGGCGTTCGGCTCTACCCGGGACTGGCGCCGGGGTCGGAATCCCTGTGGCCGCTCTGGATCACCGGAACAGATGAGAAATACCAGTGGGGCGAACTCGCGGCGGAGGGTTACCTGCGCATGACGTATGCCGTGCCCTCCTCGCAGGCGTTCAACCCCCACGACTACCAGCTGGGAAAGGAGCTGGAACACCTGCTGCGCCTTGCCCCCGTCGTCAATGCCACCAACCCGGACCTGGCCGCTTTCGCCAGCACCGGCGGCAAGTTGTTTTACTACCAGGGGCTGGCGGACCCGCTGATCCTGCCGGGGCGGGCCGAGCAGTATTACGCGGAGGCGGCCGCCCTCCAGGGCGGCGACCAGCTGGCTACCTTCGCCCGTTTCTTCATGGTGCCGGGGCAGGGACATTGCTGGGAGAAGCCGGGCCAGGTGGCTGATGATTTCAACCCGCTGGAGGTCATCGACCGGTGGGTGGAATCCGGGCAGGCGCCGGATCAGGTGCTGGCGCTGCAGAGGGACGCCAATGGCAGGCAGCTGCGCTCGCGCAAGCTGTGCCCGCTGCCGCAGGTGGCGCAGTTCAGCGGTGGCGACCCTGATTCAGCCGCTGCCTATGAATGCGTCGCGCCGGCAGCGCATCGCTAAGGTCAGGCAGACAGGCGACTGCTCATCGCCTCCAGGGTCCTGGCGCCGCCCGGGTCCCCCGCGGTGGCAGGCACCAGGCAGATTTCATCCGCGCCGGCGGCGCGATACTCCTCGAGCCGCCCGGCTATCGCCGCCTCATCGCCCACCAGGCCGATCGCGGCCACCAGCTCCGGCGGCATCGCGGCCAGCAGGTCCCGCGGGTGGGGACGGGTGCGGGCAAAGGCCACCAGCTCCGCGAAGCCCGCCTCGCTGATCATTTCCGCGTAACCCGGCGCCGCCAGGTAGCCGACGATGGCCTGCAGCAACTGCCGGATCGCCGCGGGCGCGGGATCGACCGCGCAGGTCAGCCACACCGCCAGCCGGGGCACCGGCCGGCCCGCCTCCGCCGCCGCCGCGGCCAGCCCGGCGCGCAGCCGGCCCAGGCTGTGGGGAGTCACCATGTTCAACAGCATGCGATCCCCCCGGCGCGCCGCCACCCGCACCGCGGCCGGGCCGAAGGCGGCTATCGTCAGGGGGCTGTTCACCGCGTCGAGGCGCAGGCGGTAACCCCTGCAACTGGCGGTCTCGCCGCTGAAGTTCACTTTTTCACCCGCCAGCAGGCCCCGCACGATCTGCGCGGTTTCATCCAGCTGCCGGGCGGTGCGCGCGCGGGGTCGGCCGTGCCACTGCTCAACCACCACGGTGCTGGATGCGCCCAGGGCGAGGCCGGCCTGGCGGCCGGTCAGGTCCGCCACCGACGCTATTCCCATCGCCATGGTCATCGGCGTTCTGACCCCGACGGCGAGGGGGCCGATACTGAGCGCGATCTGTTCGGTCCTGGTGCCTGCGGCTGTGGCAAAGGCAAAGGCGTCGTAGGTCGCCATTTCCCCTATCCATAACTCCGGGTAGCCGAGCCGGTCCGCGGTGACGGCAACGTCCATGTTCTCGGCGGCGGGGCGGTCCTGCCACAAGGGGGTAACTACACTGAATCTCATCCGCTATACCTGTGCGCCTGTGCATCGCCCCGGGGGGCATTTTGCGCTTGTGCGTGAGTGACTGAAGGCCTACTATTTAGTCTTTTTATAAAAGCAATAACAAGTATACGTTCAATTTTTTTACGGGTGAACCGATGATTACATCCAGTCCCCAACGGATCCAGGCGCTGACCCGCACCGGCGGCTGGGGCACAGACACCCTGCACGGACTGCTGGCCGCACACGCCGCCAACCGGCCCCGACACCTGGCCGCCAGGGACCAGCCCAACCGCGAGGAACTCACCGGTGACCCGCCGCTGGCGTTGAGCTGGGCCGAGCTGGACCGCGCCAGCGAAGCACTGGCCGTCCAGCTGCGGGGCCTCGGGATCGGCGCGGATGACAGGCTCGTCGTCCAACTGCCCAACGTGGTCGAGTTGCTGGTGGTGTATTACGCGGTGAGCAAGCTGGGCGCAATTATCTCCCCCGTCCCGATACAGTACGGCAGCCACGAACTGCAACTGGTGGCCACAGCCCTGGAGGCGGCGGCGCTGGTTACCCTGGAAAGGTTTCGCGACACTGAACTGGCCGCGGCGGCGCGACTCGCCCTGCCGGCGACACCGGTGCTGTGCTTTGGCCGCGAGCTGCATATCGACACGCGACCCTCGGGACAGCGCTGCGACGACTTCATTGCCGACGCCAACCGGGTGCTGAGCATCTGCTGGACCTCCGGCACCACCGGCACACCCAAGGGCGTACCGCGCTCCCACAATATGTGGCTGGCCACCGCGCGCTGCTCGATGGCAGCCGGCAGCTACAGTGCGGACGACGTATTGCTGAATCCCTTTCCGCTGGTCAACATGGCGGCCCTGGGTGGATTCCTGTTTCCGTCCGCGCTGCTGGGCTGTTCCATCGTATTGCACCACCCGCTTGACCCGCCCCTGTTCCTGAAGCAGATGCAGGACGACAGGATCACGTTCACGATTGCCCCGCCCGCGCTGCTGAACCAGCTGGCGAAGTCGCCTGAACTGTGGGACCGGTTCGATTTCAGCGCCCTGCGCTGTGTGGGTTCGGGATCGGCCCCGCTGGCGCCCTGGATGATCGAGACTTTCGACCGGGAGTTCGGCAAGGCGGTGATCAATTTCTATGGCTCCAACGAGGGCATCAGCCTGTTCGCCACTCCCGCCACGGCACCGCAACCGGAGGTGCGGGCGACCATGTTCCCGCGGCCGGCCGCGGATGCCGCAATCGCCACGAAGGTGGCGGACCCGGAGTCGGGCCTGGAGCTTCGCGGCGAGGGCGAACGCGGCGAGTTGCTGATCGGCGGCGCCACCGTATTCGACGGCTACCTCGGCCACGACAACAGCGACGTATTCTCCGCGGACGGGTTTTTCCGTACCGGGGACCTGGTGGAGATCTGCGGCGAACAGGGCAACTACTACCGGATCGTCGGCCGCTGCAAGGACATCATCAACCGCGGCGGCATGAAAATTTCCCCCGCGGAGCTGGATGTCGCGCTGGAGCAACACCCGCAACTGCTGGAGGCGGCGGTCTGCGCCTATCCCGACGAGCGCCTCGGCGAGAAGATCTGCGCCTGCCTGGTGGCGCGACCGGGCTCGGCCCCGCCGTCCCTGCAATCGCTGCAGGACTACTTGCAGCAGCAGGGATTCGCCAGGTTCAAGTTGCCCGAGAGAATTGAAGTGTTTGAACAGTTGCCCCGCAATGCCCTGGGCAAGGTACAACGATACACCCTGCAGGACGCAGTCACTGCCCGACCGGAGAAACAACCGTCATGAAACCATCTGCCGATATTTACATCCTGGGCGGGAGCCAGACCGACTTCGCCCGCAACTGGGCCCGGGAGGGCCTCGGGCTGTACGACATGTTTGCCGAGACCCTGCGCGAGGCGGTGACCAATGCCGGGATCGAGCCGGCACAAATCGGGGTGGGCCACGTCGGCAACTTCGTCGCGGAACTGTTTGCCGGACAGGGCCTGATCGGCGGCTTTTTCGGCCATGTATTCCCCGAACTTGCGTCCCTGCCCACCTCCCGCCACGAGGCGGCCTGTGCCTCGGGCTCCATCGCTATCATGTCCGCCATGCGCGATATCGAGGCGGGGCACTACGACATCGCCTGCGTGCTCGGGCTGGAGTTGATGCGCAACGTCGACGGCAAAACCGGGGCGCAGTACCTGGGATCCGCGGCGTGGCAGGGCAGGGAGGCCACCGACTGCAATTTCCCCTGGCCCTTCCTGTTCGATCGCATCACCCGCGAGTACGACCAGCGCCATGGCATTCGCGGCGAGCACCTGAACACAATCGCGCAGATCAACTTCGGCAATGCCCGGGACAACCCCCGCGCCCAGACCCGCCAGTGGCAGTTCCCCGAGGGCGCATTCAGCTGCGATGACGGGCTCAACCCGGTGATCGAGGGCCGTGTGCGCAAGCAGGACTGCGGCCAGATTACCGACGGCGCGGCCTGCGTGATTCTCGCCAGTGAAGCCGCGGCCAAAGAGCATGCCGCCAGGCTGGGCACCAGGCTGGCCGATATCCCGCGCATCAAGGGCTGGGGGCACCGCTCGGCGCCCATCCTGCTGGAGCAGAAACTCGAACTGAGCGCCGGCAAGCCGCTGATCTTCCCCCACGCCAATGCCACCATGGGCGATGCGATCCGCCGGGCCGGGTTCGCGCATGTCACCGACCTGGACGGCCTGGAGACCCATGACTGCTTCTCGGTCACCGAGTATATGGCCATCGACCACAGCGGGCTGACCGCGCCGGGCGAGAGCTGGAAGGCAATCGAGGAGGGCCGTATCACCCGCGACGGGGACTTCCCGATCAACCCCAGCGGTGGCCTGATCGGCCTCGGCCACCCGGTGGGCGCCACCGGCGTGCGCATGGTGCTGGACTGCGCCCGCCAGGTGACCGGGCGGGCCGGCGGCTACCAGCTGCCAAAGGCTGAAAACATGCTGACGTTCAATGTCGGCGGCAGCACCACGACCTGCGCCAGTTTCGTGGTCGGGGTCGGCTGATGGGTGCGGCCTTCATCTACGATGCGATCCGCACTCCCCGCGGCAGGGCGAAAGCTGACGGCGGATTGCATGACCTCACTCCCCACGAGCTGCTGCGCTGCCTGTACCGCAGTCTCGAGCAACGCACCTGGATCAATCCCGCCCTGATCGGCGAGGTCATACTGGGCTGTGTCACCCAGCACGGTGAGCAGGCCGGTAATATCGCCAAGACATCGACGCTCTATGCGGGCTGGCCCGGCAGCATCGGCGGGCTGACCGTGAACCGCTTCTGCTCCTCCGGCATCGATGCCATCAGCATCGCCGCCCTGAAAATTGCCGCGGGCCAGGAGCGGGCCGTCGTCGCGGGCGGCGTGGAGATGATGTCGCGGGTGCCGATGCTGGCCGACCAGGCCGCGGTGTTTATCGATCCGGCCTTTGCCGCCCAGTGCCAGATGCTGATGATGGGCAGCGGCGCCGACCTGATAGCCTCGCTGTACGGGGTAACCCGGGAGCAGGCGGACGCGATCGCGCTGCAGTCGCAGCAGCGGGCGGAGCGAGCCCGCAGCGAGGGGTACTTCACTTCCATTATCCCGGTAAAAAACCCGGTCAAGGGAATCACCGTCACCGAGGACGAATGTATACGGGCAAATACCAGCCCTGAATCACTGGCCGCCCTGCCCGCCGCATTCGCCGGGCTCGGCGCCGCTGGCGTGGACGCCTTGCAATTGGCCGGACACCCGGGGCTCACCGGCATCAGCCATATCCACACCGCCGGCAATTCCCCGGCGATGGCGGACGCGGCCGCGCTTGTATTGCTGGGTAACGAGGCGTTGGGGCAGGAGCTGGGGATCAGTCCCCGCGCCCGCGTCGTCGATGCGGCAACCGCCAGTGACGACCCGCTGCAGGTCCTCTCCGGCTGCGTGGCCGCCACCCGCAAGCTGATGGAGAGGCAGGGGTTGAGCGCGGCTGAGGTGGACCTGTTCGAGTTGCACGAGGCTTTCGCCGCCACGGTGGTGAAGTGCCGACAGGACCTGGACATACCCGAGGACAAGCTCAACGTAAACGGCGGCGTGATAGCCCTGGGCCACCCGATGGGCGCAACCGGCGCCATCATGGCCGGCACCCTGCTGGATGAACTGGAGCGCCGCGGCCAGCACCGTGGCATCGTCGCCGCCAGCGGCGCCGCGGGCGCCGGCAGCGCACTGCTGATCGAACGGCTTTAAGGCAATGGCTCACATGCACGCCGCTTGACCGTCGCCAGCGGGCCTGAAACACTGGCGCCACCCCAGTCAGAGGACAATCCAATGATCAAGCGCCGCCAGCTTCTGCAAATCGGCGCCGGCCTTATGGCCAGCCAGACGCTGGGCCTGCGCGCCGAACCCGCGCCCGTTGCGCTGCCCCTGATCCAGCGCCCCATACCCAGTACCGGCGAACTGTTGCCGGTGATGGGCATGGGCACCTCCCGCACCTTCGATACCGACGCCGACCCGGCCTCGCTGGCCGCGCTGCTGGCGGTGATACAGGCTTTCTTCGATGGCGGCGGCACCGTCATCGACTCCTCCCCGATGTACGGCAACGCCGAGCCCAGGGTGGGGGATGTACTGCGCGCGATGCCGCAGCGCCCGAAACTGTTCGCGGCCACCAAGGTGTGGACCACCGGGCGGAAGCAGGGCATCGCGCAGATGGAGGAGTCCGCCCGGCGCATGGACGTGGAGCGCTTCGACCTGATCGCCGTGCACAACCTGCAGGACTGGCAAACCCAACTGGATACCCTCAAGCACTGGAAAGCCGACGGCAAGGTGCGCTACATCGGCGTGACCACATCCCACGGTCGCGACCATGAGGCGCTGCTGCAGCTGATGCGCAGTGAGCCACTGGACTTCGTCCAGTTCAGTTACAACATCGAGGATCGCGCGGCCGAGAACGAGATCCTGCCGACCGCCGCGGAGCGCGGCATCGCCACGATGATCAACCGCCCGTTCCAGCGCGGCGCCCTGTTCAGCAGGTCCCGGGGCGCACCGTTGCCGCCCCTCGCGGCGGAACTCGACTGCAGCAGCTGGGGACAGTTCTACCTCAAATTCATCCTCGGGCATCCCGCGGTCACCTGTATCATTCCCGCCACTGCCAGCGTGCAGCACATGGCGGACAATATGCGCGCCAATTACGGCCGCCTCCCCGACGAGCAGCAGCGCGCGGAAATGCTGCGCGCGTTCGGGCAGTTGTAGACCAGCCCGTGGCGATCTCACTGCAACGCGTGCTCGCGCGGGCATGCGATATAGAGGCAAACGAGGTGCGCGCGACCCTCGCGTCCTTCGGCCTCGTACTGATCCTGATGGGCTCCTACTACATCCTGCGCCCGGTGCGCGACGCGATGGCCAGCGACTGGACCGATGCCGAGGTCAGCTGGCTGTGGACCCTGACCTTTATCAGCAGCACCATCGCGGTGTCGCTCTACGGCGCAGCGGTCGCCCACACCAGTATCCGCCGCCTGGTGCCCGCGGTGTACGGCCTGTTCGCCGCCAGCTTCGGGCTGTTCTACCTCGGCACCCAGTCCCCGGTGGACCAGGTGCTGCTGGACAAGGCGTTCTACGTATGGACCAGCCTGTTCAGCCTGTTCCATATCTCGGTGTTCTGGAGTTTCATGGCGGACACCTTCTCCCGGCCCCAGGCCACCCGCCTGTTCGGCTTTATCGGCGCCGGCGCCAGTATCGGTGCGATCGCCGGCCCGGCCATGGCGGCGCTGCTGGTGGGTGGCATCGGCACCGACCCGCTGCTGCTGGTAGCCGCCGGGCTGGTCGCCCTGGCGCCTCCCCTGGTGATCTGGCTGCAGCAACTGAAGCGCAGCGACCTGCACAACGAAACCCACTCCGCGGGCGCGGCCGCCTTCGACAATATCGGCGGCGGGGCGCTGGCAGGCTTCAGCGAATTCCTGCAAAGCAATTACCTGCTGGTCATCGGCCTGTTCCTGTTTCTCTACACTTCCATCGGTTCATTCGTCTACTTCGGCCAGAAGAACCTGCTGGAAGTCTACGACATCGAGACACGCTCCCAGATCCTCGCGGGCATGGACCTGGCGGTCAACGTCTTCACGGTGGTGGTCGGCGCCTTCGCCACCGGCCGCATCGCCACGCGTTTCGGCCTGCCCTTTACGCTGGCCAGCGTGCCGGTGCTGATGTTCGCGGGGATGCTGGTGCTGGCGACCATGCCCGTGGTCGCGGTGGTGGTGGTGGTGCAGGTCGTGCGGCGCATGGGCACCTACGCGATCTCGCGCCCCGCCCGGGAGATGCTGTTCACCGCCGTCGACCGGGAGACCCGGTACAAGGCCAAACCGGTGATCGATATCGTGATCTACCGGGGTGGGGACATGCTCAACGCCTGGGCGTTTACCGCCCTCACCCAGGGCCTGGGCCTGGGCCTGGGCTCGGTCGCCCTGGTGGGCGCGGGAGTGGCTGCGCTGTGGGCGGCCACCGGGGTGTATCTGGGACGGCGGTTCAACACAATGCAGGCGGCGGAAAACGCGGCAAATTCAGCGGCGGAAGTTAAATAGTTAAGCCGCGGCGCACTCCTTGCCCGTCGGACCCGGGGGAATAATACCCCCGGGGCGGTAGAGGTCTATACTGGCGTTCCGGTTCATCAAGGACGGCCTGTTGTCGGCCGCCCATCATCGACGCAGTTTCATCGACGGTCTATCACGGAGGTACTCACCATGGCCAAAGCCGCCGACTACGGTCTCGGACCCAACACATTCCCCCGGGGCTGGTTTATCGTCGCCGAGAGCAGCGAGCTCGACCAGGGCCCCATGGCGGTGCGCTTCTTCGGCCAGGACCTCGCGCTGTACCGCGGCGAGAGCGGCAAGCCGGTGTTGCTGGACGCCTACTGCGCCCACATGGGCACCCACCTGACCGCCAGCACCAGCGCGATGATCGTCAAGAACGGCCTGCAGATCGAGGGCGACTCCATCCGCTGCCCCTACCACGGCTGGCGCTACAACTCCGCGGGCGATGTCGATGATATTCCCTACTTCGACGGACCCTGCCCCAAGTCCGCCTCCATTCGCTCCTACCCGGTAGTGGACAACATGGGCTGCGTGATGGCCTGGTTCGACCCGGACGGTCGCGCCCCCGACTACGACCCGCCCTTCCTGCCCCAGTGGGATGATCCCCAGTGGGTGAACTGGAAGCTGGACCACCTGGGCGAACTGGAGATCCACCCCCAGGAGATTCTCGACAATATGGCGGACGTGCGCCACCTGGGGCCGACCCACGGCGCGCCCAGCGAGTATTTCGAGAACGAGTTCAGGGACCACATCATCATCCAGCGCCAGGGTGGCCCGATGCAGCTCTACAACACCTACCTGTATACCACCACCTGGTACACCGGCCCGGGTCTGCTGCTGTCCAAGCAGGTGTTTGGCGGCAACCTGATTTTTGAGCTGATCGCCAACACCCCGGTGGATGACGGCGTGGTCAAGTGCTGGCACGGTATCCTGTACCGGGGCAGCGAGGGCGGCGCCACCGATGCGGACCGCGCGGCTGCCAGAGAGGCCCAGGCCGGCGCCCTGGTGGCCTTTGGCGCAGACTTCAACGTATGGAAATACAAGCGGCCCGCGATCAAGATCATGCAGCTCAAGACCGATGGCCCCTTCCGCCTCGGGCGCAAGTGGTATTCCCAGTTCTACCAGACGCCGGAGGCCGCGAAGGCCGTGCAGCAGGAGCTGAACGGTTTCCACCACACCGAGAAGATGGCGACACCGGCCGAGGCCAATCACAATATCGACGAGGGATTGCCCTTCTGAAGGACCGTTCGCCCCCGGGAGGACGTTTGGCTGTGGCGACAGGCGTTCGCGCCCTCGCACTGCTGTTACTGGTCTGCCTCGTCCCGGCGGTTCGCGCCGGGCAGGCGGCCGTGGCAATGCCGGACAACTACAGCGCCGGCGTGGCGCAAAAGATCATCGACTCCGGTGGCAACGCGGTCGATGCGGCAGTGGCCGCGGCCTTCGTGCTGGCCGTCACGTTTCCCGAGGCGGGCAATATCGGTGGCGGCGGTTTCATGCTCAGCTACATGGGTGGTGAGGCCGCGTTCCTGGATTTTCGCGAACGCGCGCCCCAGGCCGCGGATCGCGACATGTACCTCGACCAGGACGGCAACTTCGTCCAGGAAAAATCCCTGACCGGCGGCCTCGCCTCCGGTGTCCCCGGGACCGTCCGCGGCCTGCAGGCAGCCCACGATCGCTACGGCTCCCTGCCCTGGAAACAGTTGCTGCAGCCGGCTGTAGAGCTGGCCGACAAGGGTTTCGCGGTGCACCGGAACCTGGCGGCGATGGCGCTGGAAAAGGTCCGGGAAACAGCCGGGAAGACCAACTTTGCCGATACCTTCGCCCCCCTGGCCAGCGCCAAGGTCTTTGTCCAGCCCGAACTGGCACGCACCCTGCGGCGCATCGCCGACAACCCCGACGATTTTTACCGCGGCGAGACGGCACGGCAGATCGTCGCCCAGATGCAGGCCAGCGGCGGCATCATCACCCCCGGGGACCTGGCGGACTATCGCGCGGTATGGCGCACGCCCCTGCAATACTACTGGCGTGGCTACCAGGTGCTGACCGCCCCCCCGCCCAGCTCCGGCGGGGTCGCCCTGTTGCAGCTGCTGGGAATAACCGACTTCGCCGCAGCGCTGTTTCGCGATGCACCCCACAACTCGGCGCGCTATGTGCACCTGCTGGCGGAAATTGAAAAGCGGGTGTTCGCCGACCGGGCTGAATACCTCGGCGACACCGATTTCGTGGATGTGCCCGTCGGGGGGCTGCTCGACCCGCTGTACCTGATGC
>JAOUDU010000031.1 GCA_029859085.1 Gammaproteobacteria bacterium
TGATGCGGATAAGGGGCACGCTGACAACCCAGGGCTTACCTTCGGCGAGATCGTCCTTTACCTCTTCCACCTGCGCACCCACTTCCTGCTTCCAGACATTCTGCGCGTTGATGGAACCGTCCTTGTTGATGTGGATGCGGCCGCTGTAGTTATCGATCGACAGTTTGGCCAGCTCAACCGAGTGCTGGTCCATGTCCACCAGCAGCTTGTCCCAGCGCACGGTTTCCCAGGCGGTGAGGGACTCTTCAGCGTCGGTAATCTTGCCCGCAAAGCCCTTGATCGCACCATTCATGGCGATGGTGGCGGGCGCGTAGTGCGCCAGCGTGAGATCCCCCGCCACCTGCAGCTGGCCATCCGTGATCTCTACGTTCAACGCGGCGGGAAAGTTGGGGTTAAACCACGCCAGCGGCAGGGCGGCCAGCTGGTAGCTGAGGCTGCCCGTACCCTGGGCCAGGTCCAGCTTGCCCTCGATGGCCGCCGTGGCCTGGCCATTGACCACCAGGTTCGACTTCAGCCCGGTATCCCCCTCCAGTGGCCATTTGATGTCGTTTGCCGAAACCTCCAGGGGACTGATCTCCAATTGTGCCGGGTCGGTGTATTCAGAGCGCCAGCGCAGGCTGCTGTCGGCCAGTTCGAAGCTGCCCAGTGCGGCGCTCCAGCCCTTCCCGCTCGCGCCTGTATCAGCGCTGGACGGGGGGGACTGCGGTGCAGGATCCTGTGGCAGGTCGACGGCGAACAGGCGCGCCAGGCTGACCTCGGTGCCCTCGCTCCAGCCGCTGACAGCGAGTTGCGCGACCGCAAGTGAACCGATATCCACGTGCTGTGCCGGGCCGTCCAGCTCGATGCCGGCCAGCTTGAGGCTGCCCAGTGCAATCGAGGTATCCGGCAGCTCGCCAGGTGCCTTCGGCTGCACTACGATCCCGTCCAGGCGGACCTCGCCCTGCTCTACCCGATAGTCCAGGCCCTTGCTCCAGTCCACCCGGTACCTGCCCTCGACGCTTGCAGTACCCTGGGGCAGTTGGAACGCGAGCCACTCCTGCGCGAACTGCCAGAAAGGATTCAGTTGTATGTTTGTCAGCGCGAGGGTTCCCTCGCTGTAGCTCCGCGGGATCGATACCTCTCCCTTCCAGTGCAGTTCTCCGCCGTTTTCTCCCAGCGCGTCAAGGGTGTAGGGTCTTCCCTCCTCGACGACGGTGGAGAGACCCTCGATATTGACTGCGATATTTGACAGGTTGGTGCTGGACGGTTTTTCCCGGGCCAGGCTGGTAAAGACCAGCTGCTGCGCGTTGAAGTTGAGCTGCTGTATGGTGACGGCGGGAATGCCTGCGGGCTCGGCCGGAGGGGTCTCGGTTTTCTCCGGGGGTATCATGTCGGAGAAATTGAAGCTGCCGTCGGGGTTTTCAATTACGTGGACATAAAACTTGTCGACGCTCACCTCGTCGAATACCAGCGCCCGGCTCCACAGGCTCGAGAGGGACAGGTCGACCCTGGCCCTGTCCAGGCTCACGAACGGCGTGCCGTCGTGCTCGGGCAACTCGGTCCGGCGCAACTCCAGGCTCAGGGTAAAGGGATTGAACCAGATGATTTCGCTGTGGAATTCCCGGCCCAGGTATTTTTTGACCAGCCACGGCGGTGCCAGGTTCAATGCCGGCGTGATCACCAGCAGCACCAGTGCCAGGTAGCTGATATAGCCGATGGCCAGTATCCGTAACGCTTTTTTCACGACTCGATTCCCCGCGACTTTCCCAGCACGTGACTATAGCCAAAATCTCGCTGCTTGTCGGGCCCCGTGTTTAATTTTCATCGGCGCAGGCATTGTCAAAAGAACACTGCCCGATAAAGATACCGGGATCAAGGATCCGGGCGGGAATGAACCGGACAGGACACTAGAGCCCCTTCCGGTAGCAGTAGGGCGTGACCCCGGTCCAGCCCTTGAACGCCCTGATAAAGGCGCTGGATTCTGAAAAGCCGCTGCGGTAGGCGATCTCCTCGATACTCAGCCCCTGTTTGCCGAGGAAGTGCAGGGCGGTATCGCGACGCAGGCGATTTTTCAACTCCTTGAAACTGGTGCCCTCGGCGGCCAGCCGCCGGCGCAGGGTCTGGGGATGTATCTCGAGCACCGTGGCCACCGCACCCAGGTCCGGCAGCGTGTCCATATTGTGCCGCAGAATATCCCGCACCCTGGCAGCCCAGCTGTCGACAGCGAACTGCTGGGTGAGCATGAACAGCACGGGATGCCGCAGGAAGTGGTGCAGGGAAGCCTCGTTCTGCAGCAGTGGCCGTTCGAGCAGGGCGGAGCTCATCTCCAGGGAGGCGACGGCTTGTTCAAACAGGATCGGATTACCCATAAACACCTGGCTGTACTCTTCCCGGCGGGCGACCGGCGGGTACTTGAAATTGACTGACTGCAGCGGCAGTTGCTCCTGTACCAGCCAGTTGCAGAACCTGTGGGAATTGTAAAGGAACAGCTCACTGTAATAGGGGCCACAGTTTTCGCCTTCGTCGATTTTCTGCAGGTACAGCCGGGTTGTGTCTCCGTCGCTCTCCAGCACCGGGTTGAGACCGAACTCGAACAGCTGGTAGAACCGGCAGTACCGGCTGAGGGCCTGCCCCAGGGTCGCGCTGCCGATCACCGCGTGGCACATCATCGACCAGCTGCCTATGGGCATGCGCCGGGAAGTGTAGCCCAGGGATTCATCCTGCAGGGCGAGCATGGTGCTCACCTGCAGGTCCGCGAACCGTTCTACTGAAATGCGGGCGTCGTCCTCCAGCAACAGTCGCGGCGAGATTCGGTTCTTGCGCAACAGTGCGATCGGGTCCAGGCCGCGGCTTACGGTCCGTTCCAGGACCGCCCGGGCGAAATGGACTGAGATGGACGGGTTGCGCAACTACCGGGCCGTGTTGGAGAGGTGGACCGGCTTGTGCTCAACCGATGCAACCCGGTTGCGGCCGCCGCGCTTGGCCAGGTACATCGCGCGGTCCGCCTCCTGGGAGAGATCGGCGAGATTCATATGACCCACGATGCAGGCCACGCCCAGGCTGGCGGTGATGGCGATGCGCTGGGAATCAACCAGTAACGGCCGTGCCCCGATAGCCTCGCGAATCCGCTCGGCGAGCAGGCGCGCGGAATCCAGCGCGGTGTCGGGCAACACCAGCAGGAACTCCTCCCCGCCGGTGCGGGCGACCACGTCGCTGGAGCGGCTCAGGCGGCTGATGATTTCCGCGACCTGGCGCAGCACATGGTCACCCGTCTCGTGGCCGAAGCTGTCATTCACCTGCTTGAAGTGGTCGATATCGACCATGATGGCCGACGTGGGCAGTCCCCGCCTGGACGCCTGGGCAATGCTGATCTGCAGCGCGTCCTCCATCCCGCGGCGGTTCAGGAGGCGGGTGAGGGGGTCCAGCGTCGCCAGGTTCGACAGGTGCTGCTGGTACTCGATCAACACGCTCGCCAGGAAGCCGATTGCCACCACCGCGTAGGCCGCGCTGTATACGCCGAAGGCGATGGCTTCGCCCCGGGCCGGGTTTGCGGTGCCCGCATGATAATAAATGGCCAGGGGCAGGCCGATGGTCATCATCAGGGCCGCGTAGGCGATGATCGCATCTCCGATATTGCGTTGGCGCCAGCTGCGCCAGGCACAGGTCAGGCCGGTACCGACAAAAAACAACGCCACCGTCACGCCCTGTACCACGAACATCGTCCCCGGGGGCAGGAAAAACTCACACAGGCAGGCCACGAGACAGATCGTGCCGAGCACTACCCGCCCCAGCGCGATACCTGCGCGCTGCCCCGCCGCCATGAACAGTATGTAACTGTTGAGGATAAGCATTACCGAAGGCACGTTCACGGCCATTTGCACGTCGGCGTTCTGCTGCAGGGTCAGCGCGATCCAGCCCAGCAATGACGCCATGAAATACACGGTGTAAAGACCGAGGCCGGCAGGGGGCTTGCTGGAGTCCGCGAGCACGTAGACCACCAGCATCTGGGCGCAGGTGATCGAGAAAATCAGGCCGAACAGCATGAACGCCCAGTTACCGGGAAAAACCTGTTCCATTTGACTCCCTGTTGCGGCCACCCCTGGTGGCTGTCATTTTACGTCAATTTTGATGTAGGGGCAGGTCATTGCCACCGTGCGGCGCCATGCGCATACTGCATGTCTTTCAGTTGACCGGGCCAGCGGGATTGTGCCACATATGGCGCCCCGGCGTGAGGCCGGCGTTTTTAACCAGTAATACCAGGAGAGCGATATGGATCTTGCAGGAAAAGTAGCAATTGTCACCGGTGGTGCATCGGGCCTCGGCCGCGGCACCGTTGAAGCCTATGTGGCCAAGGGCGTGAAAGTGGCGATCTTCGATATGAACGAAGCCACTGCCAATGAAGTGATCGCCGAACTGGGCGCCGACAAGGTCGCCTTCTGGAAGGTCAATGTCGCCGACGAGGCCTCGGTAAAGGCGGCGGTGGAAGGGGTGGTGGAAAAATTCGGCGCGCTGCACATCTGCAACAATTACGCGGGCATTGGCAACGCCTGCAAGACGTACGGCAAGAACGGCGTGTTCCCGATGGACCTTTACATGCTGGTTATCAACGTCAACCTCGTGGGCACCTTCAATGTCTCCCGTTACGCAGCGGAGCAGATGGCCAAGAACCAGCCGATCAACAGTGACGGTGGGCGCGGCGTAATCATCAATACCGCCTCGGTGGCGGCCTATGAAGGCCAGGTGGGCCAGGTGGCCTATTCCGCCAGCAAGGGCGGGGTAATCGGTATGACCCTGCCCATGGCCCGGGACCTCGCGAGCTACGGCATCCGGGTCAACACCATTGTGCCCGGCCTCATCCACACGCCGCTGTTCGAGTCGCTGCCGGAACAGGCCTACAAGTCTCTCGAGGCCAGTGTCTGCTATCCCCCCCGCCTGGGCCAGCCGAAGGAGATCGCCCACCTGTCGGTGTTTATCGCCGAGAACGACTACCTGAACGGCGAGAGCATCCGGCTGGACGGCGCCATCCGCATGCAGCCGCGCTAACGAGGAGACGGCAAATGGGCCCACTGAACGGCTATACCGTCATCGAACTGGCGGGTATCGGACCCGCACCCATGGGCGGCATGATGCTGGCGGATATGGGCGCGGAGGTGATAAGGATCGACCGGGCTTCCGGCGCCAGCCACCTCGTGATGAAAGATGTCAGCGCCCGGGGCAAGAAGTCCGTGGTGCTCAACCTCAAGGACCCCGCCGGTGTCGACACGCTGCTGCGCATGGTGGAGAACGCCGATGTGCTCATCGATCCGTTCCGGCCCGGGGTGTGCGAAAAGCTCGGGATCGGCCCCGACGCCTGCCTGGCGCGCAACCCGAAACTGGTTTTCGCCCGCATGACGGGCTGGGGCCAGGAGGGTCCTCTGGCCCAGGCTGCCGGCCACGATATCAACTATATCTCGATCACCGGCGCCCTCTACGCAATGGGGCGCAAGGGCCAGAAACCGGTGCCGCCCCTGAACCTGGTGGGCGACATGGGGGGCGGCGGCATGCTGCTGGTCACCGGGGTGCTGGCTGCGCTGCTAGAGACAACCAACTCCGGCAAGGGCCAGGTGATTGATGTCGCCATGGTCGATGGCGCCGCCCAGCTGATGTGGATGTTCCACGGTTTCCAGGCCCTGGGCCTGTGGGACGCCAGCCAGCGCGAGTCCAATATGCTGGACGGCGGCGCCCACTACTACGACACCTATGAGTGCGCCGATGGGCAGTACATTTCCATCGGTTCGATAGAGCCCCAGTTCTACGCCCTGCTGAAGCAGCACGCGGGCCTGTCCGAGGAGGACTTTGGCGACCAGAACAACGCGGCCAGATGGCCCGCGATGAAGGAACAGCTGGCCGCCGTGTTCCGGCTCAAGACCCAGGCCCAGTGGTGCGCAATCATGGAGGGTACCGATGTCTGCTTTGCACCGGTCCTGTCATTCGTAGATGCACCGGCCCACCCGGCCAATGTGGCGCGGCAAACCTATATCGAGGTGGACGGTGTCACCCAGCCGGCGCCGGCGCCCCGCTTCAGCCGCACGCCCTCGAATGTATTGCACGGGGGCCACCAACCGGGACAGGACACCGACCTGGTACTGGCCGCCATGGGATTCGGGGAGCGGGAAATAAGCGAACTGAAACAAAAGGGTGCCATAGCGTGATACCCGCAGCAACCTGGAGCAAGTCGTGAGCAATTACAACACTGTACTGGTAGAGCGCGCCGACGGTGTCGCCGTGGTCTCCCTCAACCGCCCGGAGAGCCTGAATTCATTTAACGCGGAACTGCGCCGTGAACTGCGCAGCGCCGTGCGGGAAGTGAACGATGACCCCGCCGTGCAGGTGGTGGTGCTCACCGGCGCGGGCCGCGCCTTCTGTGCGGGCGCGGACCTGTCAGAGTCGGCGGAAAACCCTGCAGATTTCCGGGTGGAAGACCAGCTCAACGGCGAGTACAAGCCCATACTGCTGGAAATAAACGGCGCGCCCAAGCCATGGATAGCGGCGGTCAACGGCGCGGCGGCGGGCATCGGCAGCGCCTTTGCGATGAACTGCGACCTGAGCGTAATGGCGGAGGATGCCTACCTGTACCAGGCCTTCGCCGCGATCGGCCTGGTGCCGGACGGGGGCGCCACCTGGCATCTGGCGCGGGCACTGGGCCGGCAGCGGGCCTATGAGGTGATTGTGTCCGGCGAGAAAGTACGGGCGCAGAAGTGCCTCGACTGGGGCCTGTGCAACCGTGTCGTACCCGCGGCCGACTTGATGCAGCAAACCCTGGCCTGGGCCCGGGAGCTTGCGGCCAAGTCACCGCTGGCGCTGCGCTATGCCAAGCAGGCACTCAACGGGGCGATGGAAAATTCAGTGGCTCAGACCATTTCCGACGAAGCCAGGCTGCAGCATCTGTGTGTCACCAGTGCAGATGCGGCCGAGGGCATTGCGGCTTTCATCGAAAAGCGAACCCCCCGCTGGCGGGGTTGTTAAACGGTTTTCTCCAGGGTTGGCCTGACGCTTTGTCACCCGGCTCTTTGCGGCCTGGAAATTGCGCTATAGTGTGCCGTTTCATGCCTGGTGGAGTGTGCGATGGACGATAACAGCCGACCCGAGCTGGCGGCGTGGCGGGAGCGCCTGGCCAGGACGCTGGACGAGCAGCGGCCTCAGGCCCGGGCCAAACGCCACAGCAAGGGATATCGCACTGCCCGGGAGAACGTCGAGGACCTGGCCGACCCCGGTTCGTTCCTCGAGTACGGCCAGCTCGCCGTCGCCGCACAGCGCAGTCGCCGGGATTACGAGGAGCTGCAGTCCAGCACCGCCGGGGACGGCATCATCACCGGAACCTGCACTATCAATGCCGACAAGGTCGGCGCCTTGCGGGGCAGGGCGGCGGTGATCGTCAATGACTACTCCGTGCTGGCAGGAACCCAGGGCTTTTTTCACCACAAGAAGCTCGATCGTATCTGCGAACTTGCCGAGGAACTGGCGTTGCCGCTGGTGATGTACACCGAGGGTGGCGGCGGGCGCCCCGGGGATACCGACGTGACCACCCAGATTGCCGGCCTCAATATCCGTTCTTTCAGCACCTGGGCTGGCCTCAGCGGCAAGGTGCCGCGCATCGCGGTCAACAACGGCTATTGTTTCGCTGGCAACGCGGCCCTGTTCGGTTGCGCCGACTTCACCATCGCCACCCGCAACTCGTGGATCGGCATGGCGGGTCCGGCGATGATCGAGGGAGGTGGCCTGGGAACATTCGATCCCACCGAGATCGGCCCGATCGAGGTGCAGGAAAAAAACGGCGTGGTGGATATCGTGGCGGGGGACGAGGCCCATGCCACTGCGCTGGCCCGGCAACTGCTGTCCTATTTCCAGGGCCCGGTCGAGGGCTGGACCTCGGCCCCCCAGGAGAGCCTGCGCGACATCGTCCCGCTGGATCGGCGCTGGGCCTACCCGGTGCGCCGGGTTATCGAGACGATAGCCGATACCGGTTCCTTCCTCGAGCTGCAGCGAATTTTTGGCCGGGGCATCATCACCGGTTTTATTCGCCTCGAGGGCGCTCCGGTGGCGCTTATTGCCAACGACTGCCAGCAGCTGGGCGGCGCGGTGGATTCAGAGGCGGCCGAGAAGGCCGCGCGTTTCCTGCGGATCTGCAACGCCCTGGGCCTGCCGTTACTCTCGCTCACCGACACCCCCGGTTTCATGGTGGGTCCCGACAGCGAGAAACGGGGGGCGGTGCGCAGCATGTCCTCCCTGTTCCTGGCCGGCGCCGGCCTGACCGTGCCTGTAGTGGCGATTTTCCTGCGCAAGGGCTACGGGCTGGGCGCGATGGCGATGACCGGCGGCAGCTTCCTGCGGCCGGTGTACGCGGCCTCGTGGCCCACCGGTGAGTTTGGCGGGATGGGGCTGGAAGGTGCGGTGCGGCTCGGTTTCAGGAAGGAGTTGGATGCGGTGGCTGATCCGGCGGAGCGGGAAGCCCTGTTCCAGCAGCTGGTGGCGCGCATGTACGACGTGGGCAAGGCCACCGAGGCCGCCGCCCACCTCGAAATCGACGCGGTGATCGACCCGGCGGATACCCGCGCGGTGGTGGTGCGGGCCTTTGCGGCGGCGGCAGGTGCAATGCGCCTGCACCCCCGATAGTCGTGCGCGTTTGCACCTGCTGCCGCCGGAACCCGCGGTGCGACGATTTGGCTGGTAACCGCTACACTGCACGATCCGGAAGCCAGGATCCCGGGTCGGCCCCGAAACAGGACAGGAACTGATGAAAAAAATACTGGTAGTGGCCGCGTTACTCGGGCTGTCCACGGCAGCTGTCGCGCAGGAAGGCAAGCAGTTGTTGTGGGGCGACACCCACCTGCACACCACCTACTCATCCGATGCCTTTGCCAATAACAACCTGTCAGCCGATCCCGATACCGCGTACCGGTTTGCGATGGGGTTGCCGGTTATCCACCCCTACCACCGGGCGAGGGTGCAGATCGAGACACCACTGGATTTCCTGGTGGTATCTGACCACGCGGAGTACCTGGGTGTTATCCGCCATGTCTATTACGAAGGGGCGGATACCGAGGGACTTGGCCCGCTGGCCACCATCAAGGCAAAAATCGCCGAGTGGATATTCCGGCGCGCCCTGGACGGGAAAGACGCGCGGAGTCTTTTCATCGATGTACTGCCGGTGGCGGAGGACCCGCGCCAGGCGGCCGCAGCCGAGTACGAGAACCGGGGGCGCAATGTCGGCTGGCTGCCGCCAATGCCGGCAGTGGAAGTGGATACCTGGAACAGTATTACCAGTGCCGCGGATCGCTACAACAACCCGGGTGTGTTTACCGCAATGATCGGCTGGGAGTGGAGTTCGATTCCCGGGGGCGCGAACCTGCACCGGGTGGTGCTGACCGATGCGGGTGCGGACGTGGCCCGTACCTTCCAGCCTTTCGGCCTCGATGACAGCCCCTACCCGGAGGACCTCTGGGCCTGGCTGGATGCCACCAGCGCGGCGACCGGCGCCGATTTCCTCGCTATTCCCCACAACTCGAACATCTCCAAGGGCTTCATGTTCGATACCAAAACCCTGCGCGGCGCCGACTTCAGCCCCGAGTACATCGACCAGCGGCGCAAGTGGGAAAGGATCGCGGAGATTACGCAGATCAAGGGTGATTCAGAAACCCACCCGGACCTGTCACCACAGGACGAGTTCGCCGACTTCGAAACCTACCCCTTCTATATCCAGCGTGAACCCACACCTTATATTGCCGCGGTTGGGGATTACCTGCGCCCGGCGTTGCGGCGGGGCCTGGAACTCGAGCGGCAGCTGGGAGCAAATCCCTACCAGCTCGGGTTTATCGGCTCGACCGATGCCCATACCGCCCTGTCCTCCGCGGAGGAGGATAATTTCATGGGCAAGCTGGCCACCGATTCCATCCCGGAAAACAAGAATCGTCGCTTCGGTAAAAAGGGCGGGGCCTACGGCTGGGGGATGTCGGCCTCCGGCCGTGCCGCCGTCTGGGCCGGGGCCAATACCCGGGAGGAAATCTTCGCGGCCATGAAGCGCAGGGAGGTATACGCCACCACCGGGCCGCGTATAGCGGTGCAGTTTTTCGGTGGCTGGGGTTTCAGCGAGGCGGACCTGGGTGCCACGGACCTCTACGCCCAGGCCACCGCGCACGGCGTGCCGATGGGCGGTGAGCTGGTGCTGCCGGCACAGGATGCCCGGGCGCCAGCCTTTATTCTCCAGGCCCTGAAAGATCCGGCCAATGCGAACCTCGACCGGCTGCAGATCATCAAGGGCTGGGTCGACGGGGCAGGTGTGTCCCACGAGCAGGTATACGATGTCGCCTGGTCCGGGGAGCGGGAGCCCGGGCCCGACGGCAAATTGCCGGCGGTCGGTAACACCGTGGACGTGACCACCGGCAGGTATACCAATTCCATCGGCGCACCGCAGCTCACCGCGGTGTGGCAGGATCCCGCTTTCGACCCCTCGCAGGCGGCGTTTTACTACGCCAGGGTGTTGCAGATACCGACCCCCCGCCACTCCCTGTATGACGCCCTGGCCCTCGGGGGAGAGCAGGCAACCGGGCGTCCCGATTCGATCCAGGAGCGTGCCTATACCTCACCCATCTGGTTCCAGCCCCGGCGGGACTGATTTTTGCTGACCGCCGGGGGCGCAGTGTTGTGACAGAATTTCTCGCCTTGCCGGACGGTTCCCGCATCGCTTATGAACACCTGCCGGGCGCCACCCCCGGTATCCTGTTTTGCCCGGGTTTCAATTCGAACATGCAGGGGGTCAAGGCGCTGGCGCTCGAACAGTGGTGTGGACAGCAGGGCCGGCAGTTCACCCGCTTTGACTACTTTGGTCACGGTGAGTCCGATGGCAGCGTGGAGCAGGGTTGTATCGGCCGCTGGCTGGATGATGCCCTCGCCATCCTCGACAATGTCACCTCGGGACCGCAACTGGTGGTAGGGTCCTCGATGGGAGGCTGGATCATGCTGCTGCTCGCATTGGCGCGGCCGGGGCGGATCCATTCGCTGCTGGGCCTTGCTGCCGCCCCGGATTTTACCGACCGGCTGAGGGGGCGGCTGACGCCGGAACAGCGCGACCAGCTTATCGCGACCGGTTACACCGACCTGCCCAATTGTTATGACGACGGGGAGCCCTACCGCATCGGTCGCCAATTGCTCGAGGAGGGGGATTCCCACCTGCTGCTGGGTCGGGAGATCCCCGTCGAAGTGCCTGTCAGGCTCATCCAGGGGCAGCGGGATGACGATGTGCCCTGGCAGCTTGCGCTGGAACTGGCCGCAAATATCAGCAGCCCGGACATAGAAGTACAGCTGGTCAAGGACGGCGACCACCGGCTCTCGCAGCCCGCTGACCTGCAGCGGCTGCGGGTGGCGGCGGGCCAATTGCTGTGCCGGTGACCGGGATCCCTGCCCGCGCGGGTGAGTTGTGCGATCGCGCAGGGCCTGTGCTATCCTCGCCGACGAATCAAGCCGGTTCCGCGGCGCAGCGATTCCACCTGCCAGCGCAGCCGGGTCTTGTCGCCACCTGCCGGAAGCACCCACGGGGAGATACGGATGATGAATCTGGATACGAAAACACTGTCGGTACTGTCGCTGTCACTGGTGCTCGCGGCAGCCCCCGCCCTCGCCCAGAAGACGGGGCAATCCGCCAAGATCAGCACCGGTATCGTCGAGAACGTCCAGCGCGTCCAGCTTGACTCGGAGGCGGGCAAGGGCGCCCTGGTCGGTGGTACCCTTGGCCTG
>JAOUDU010000555.1 GCA_029859085.1 Gammaproteobacteria bacterium
TGAGCCAATATATCAATATTATGAGCTGATGTATCAATCTAAATGCGCAAAAATAGGCGATTCTATCGGTCGGTTAAATTGATAAAAGCCGTCCGTCCGCGCGCACTGTTCCGCGAACGATACGATGATGACTTACAAGCTGAGGAAGCAGACATGAAAACAGATGCAAGGCGCCGGATACTCGCTGCAGCAGTAGCTTTCACCACTGTACAGACAGCGGCAGCCGCGGTGCTCGAGGAAGTTGTCGTCACTGCGCAGAAGCGCGAACAGAACCTGCAGGACGTGGGCGTATCCGTAACCGCGTTCAGTGGCAACACCATGCGGGAACTGGACATGGTCAACATCAAGGATATCGCCGCGCAAACACCGGGGCTCGTGTTCGTCGATTCCGGCAACAGCATGACCAACATCGTCAACATCCGCGGTGTCTCCCAGAACGACTTCAACCCGCACCAGGAATCTCCCAACGCAATCTATGTGGACCAGGCCTATGTAAGCGTATTGCCGGCCAGCAATTTCCAGTTGTTCGACACCGAGCGGGTGGAAGTGCTGCGCGGCCCGCAGGGCACACTTTACGGGCGCAATGCGACGGGCGGACTCATTCACTACCTTTCCAACAAGCCGACCGAGGAGACGGAGGCTTACATCGTCGCTACCGCGGGGGAGTATTCCAAGCAACGCGCTGAGGGCGCGGTTGGCGGCTCCCTGTCCGATTCGATCCAGGGCCGGATTGCGGGCGTGTGGGACAAAAACGACGGCTGGCTGGAGAACGACGCGGGGCCGGACCTGGGCGCCGTGGATACCTGGGCGTTGCGCGGGCAACTCCTTTTCCAGCTCGGCAGCGACGCGGATCTGCTGCTCCAGGTCAGCAACGGTGACGGCAAAAAGGAACAGGGCTACGGCCACACCCCGGCGGGCTACAATGACGACGGGCTGGAATTCAAGCTGCCGGCGGATGTGGACTTCTATGGCTTCGGCCCTGGCACGGATTCCACCGGCTATCGCGACCCCAGCAACGACCCGCGCGACATCGAAGTGGACGGCAAGAGCTACTACAAGCCCCAGCTTTGGACCTATAACGCGATTTTCACCAAGGACTTTGGCACCACGACGCTCACATCGGTTACCAACTACCTCGACTGGAAGGTGTCGTTCTCCGAGGACTCCGACGCCTCGCCCCGCTTCGCAATCAACGATGGCATCGACTCCGATTCCCAGCAATTCAGCCAGGAGTTCCGCCTCAACGGCGAAGCCGGCATTGTGCGCTGGCTGGGTGGCGTCTACTACCTCGATATCCAGCACAAATCCGACTTCACGGCCTATGGTGAACTGGGGTACCTGGACGACCTGTTCGCGGTCCTGGGGATTACCAATCCCGGTGACATCGACGGTGACCCGACCTTCGGTCAAACCCTGGGCCTTACCGATGACCTGGTCAGCAAGTGGGACCAGGACACCACGTCCTGGGCCGCCTTTGGCCAGGTCGAAACGGATCTCACTGACAGCCTTACGCTGATAACCGGGCTGCGCTGGACCGATGACCAGAAAGACTATGACTTCAACTCGCGTGAATTCTTTGCAGGCACCGAAACGACCGACGACCCAAGCCTGCAGATCTGGGGTACCAACAGCTTCAAAGGAAGCAACGACAGCAGCGACTGGTCCGGCAAGCTGCAACTGGATTGGCGCGCCACTGACGACGCGCTGCTCTACGCCGGCGTGTCACGCGGCATCAAGGGGCCCGGCTACAATGCGCCGACCTTTGGCGGCGCCGTGAGCGGCTTCGACCAGGAAACCCTTATCGATTACGAAGCCGGGGTGAAGCTCACCTTCGCGGACGGCGCCGCGCGCCTGAACGCCGGAGTCTTCTACTACGACTACCAGGATTACCAGGCCTACAGCTTCGTGAACCTGGCGGGCACCATCGAAAACCTGGACGCGACCAACCAGGGCGGGGAAATCGAATTCATCTGGTCACCGCTGGAAGGCCTTGACCTGATGGCCGGTGCCAGCTTCCAGGACTCAAAAGTAAAGGATATTACCCTGCCCAGCGGGCGCGTGAGCGACAACAGCATGCCGCAGGCGCCGGATTTCACCTACAACCTGCTGGCCCGCAAGAGCTGGGACTTCGGCGAGTATGAATTCGCGCTGCAGGCCGATTACAACTACAGCGACAGCTACTACAGCGACTCACTCAATACGCCCGTCGGTGAAGTGGGCTCCTACGGCGTCGGCAATGCACGGGTCAGCTACGGCAGCAGCAGTGGCAGCTGGCAGCTGGCGCTGAACGTACGCAATATCGGCGACGAGGACGAGGCGGTCTACCACATTCCGACAGGATTGGGCTTCTCCGAAGACGCCATACAGCCTCCCCGCTGGTACAGCGCAGAGTTGCTGTATCGCTTTCAATAGGTACCGCCGCGGTTTGTTAGAGCGGGCGGGCGCAGCGCCCACCTCCTCACTGCCAAGGCGGCCGTGGTAGCCATGCGGCGATAGGCAAGTTAGCGCAGGAAATCCAGCAACAGCGCGTTGACCTCGTCCGGCGCGCCCAGCTGCAGCCAGTGGTTCACGCCGTCCACGCGGCGATAGTGCCAGGGGCCGGCGACATACTGTTGCGACCCGGTCATTTGCCGCTCGGTGACAAAGCGGTCGCCACTGCTCCATATACCGTAGACCGGCAGCCTGACCGGCGCGGCAACGGACGCTGACGCCCTGCCGAGGACCAGGCCCAGGTTGGCGCGGTAGTAGTTTACCGCGGCAGTCAGGCGACCGGGGCGCGACAGGGAGGCCTTCCAGCGCGGAAACTCCTGGGGATAACCGGTCATCAGCCGCAGCAACCACCAATTGCGCAGGGGCAGGAGCACCTCGATCAC
>JAOUDU010000556.1 GCA_029859085.1 Gammaproteobacteria bacterium
ATGCACCGCCATATTCTCCACCACCCCGAGGATGGGGATGTCGACCTTGCGGAACATTTCTATACCTTTCTGGGCATCCATCAGCGCAATATCCTGGGGCGTCGTCACGATGACCGCCCCGGCGACATTGGCCTTCTGGGACAGGGTCAGCTGGATGTCACCGGTCCCGGGCGGCATGTCTATCACCAGGTAGTCCAGTTCACCCCAAAGAGTCTGTTCCAGCATCTGGGCCAGGGCGCCACCGGCCATCGGGCCGCGCCAGACCATGGGCGTGCGCTCGGTCACCAGGTAGCCCATCGACATCGTCTTGAGACCATGGGCCTCCACCGGGACCAGGTATTGGCCTCCCTGCTGCTGCGGCCGCACACCTTCCGCGACCCCGAGCATCACCTGCTGGCTGGGACCATAGATGTCGGCATCCAGCAATCCTACCTTCTTGCCCAGGGCCACCAGGGCCAGCGCCAGGTTGACTGCCGTAGTGGACTTGCCGACACCGCCCTTGCCCGAGGCCACGGCGATGATATGTCTGATTTCGTTCATGATTACCTGCAAATGGCATGATTGCGAAACGGTGGCAGCGGCCGCAGTCTCAGTGCAGGCCGGTGCCGCCCGCGCCGGGTAGCCTGTGCCCGCACCGGCGCTAGTATAGGGACATGCCGGCGGTTCAACAACGACATCCCTGCGCGGATGAAAAGCCGCGGCAAAAACGCTATAGTAGCGCCCCTTTTTCCGGCACACGGACTACCGACGATCATGGCCCCCACCAGCCCGCGTAAAATCCTGGTAACCAGCGCCCTGCCCTATGCGAATGCGCCTCTGCACCTGGGTCATATGCTGGAGCAGGTCCAGACCGACATCTGGGTCCGCTTCCAGAAATCACGGGGACACGATTGCCTCTATGTGTGCGCGGACGACGCCCACGGCACCGCCATCATGCTGGCTGCGGAGAAGCAGGGCATCACGCCGGAGCAGCATATCGAGCGGATCCGCGCGGACCACGAGCGGGACAGCGCTGCGTTCCTGATCGATTTCGCCAACTTCCACAGCACCCACTCCCCGGAAAACCGCTACTGGGCCGAGGAGATCTATCGCCGCCTGAAAGCGAACGGCCATATAGCCTCCCGCGCGATCATCCAGGCTTACGACCCGGAAAAGCAGCTGTTCCTGGCCGACCGCTTCATCAAGGGCAGCTGCCCGCGCTGTAAAACACCGGACCAGTACGGCGACAACTGCGAGGCCTGTGGCGCCACCTACACCCCCGCGGACCTGATCGACCCGGTCTCGGCCATCTCCGGCGCGACCCCGATCGAGAAAGAGTCAATCCACTTCTTCTTCAGGCTGCCCGAGTTCGAGTCCATGCTGAGGCAGTGGCTGGACTCCGATACCCTGCAGCCCCAGGTGGCCAACAAGCTGCGCGAGTGGACCGATGGCGGCCTGCAGGAATGGGACATCAGCCGGGATGCGCCCTACTTCGGCTTTGAAATCCCCGGTGAGCCCGGCAAGTACTTTTATGTCTGGCTGGACGCGCCCATCGGGTATATCGCCAGTTTCCAGAATTATTGCGAGCGCACCGGCCACCCCTTTGAGCCCTACTGGCTGCCAGGCGGCGACACCGAGCTGTATCACTTCATCGGCAAGGACATCATCAATTTCCACGGTCTGTTCTGGCCCGCGATGCTGCACTCGGCGGGGCTGCGCACCCCCACGGCGATTTTTGTCCACGGCTTCCTCACGGTCAACGGCACCAAGATGTCCAAGAGCCGGGGTACCTTCATCAACGCCCGCACCTACCTGGAACACCTGGACGCGGAATACCTGCGCTATTACTTCGCCGCCAAGTTGAGCGGCTCGGTCGACGATATCGACCTGAACCTGGAGGACTTCGTCCAGCGGGTGAATTCGGATGTGGTGGGAAAAATCGTCAATATCGCCAGCCGTTGCGCCGGCTTCCTCGCCAGGGGCTTCGACAACACCATGGCCGACGAGTGCGCCGAACCTGCACTGCTTGCAGATTTCATCGCCCGGGGCGAGGCCATCGCCGAGCTCTACGAACAGCGGGAATTCAACAAGGCCATGCGGGAAGTGGTGGCGCTGGCAGACCGGGCCAACCAGTACATCGACGAGAAAAAGCCCTGGCTGCTGGCCAAGCAGGAGGGAGCCGCCGGTGAAGTCCACGCGGTCTGCAGCATGGGCGTCGACCTGTTCCGGGTGCTGATGACCTACCTCAAGCCCGTGCTGCCCGCGATGGCGGCCAAAGCCGAGTCATTCCTGGCCTGCTCCCTCGACTGGACCGGGCTGCAGCAGCCCCTGCAAGGCCACCGCCTGGGCACCTTCGAGCCGCTGCTGACGAGGGTGGACCCCAAGCAGGTGGAGGCCATGGTGGAAGCCAGCAAGGCCGCCGCTCCCGCCGGCAGCGCCCCCAAAACACAGGAACCGGACCTGGCCGCAACCATCGCGTTCGAGGACTTCGCCAAGGTCGACCTGCGCATCGCCGAGATTGTGGCGGCGGAACTGGTGGAGGGCGCCGATAAGCTGCTGCGTCTGACCCTGAACCTGGGTGACAGCCAGAAACAGGTATTCGCCGGCATCCGCTCCGCCTACGAGCCGGCGGAACTGGTGGGCAAGCTCACGGTCATGGTGGCCAACCTGGCCCCGCGCAAAATGCGTTTCGGGGTGTCCGAGGGCATGGTGCTGGCCGCCGGCCCCGGAGGCAAGGAGCTCTTCCTGCTGGAACCCCATGCCGGCGCGCGACCCGGCATGCAGGTAAAATGAGCCTTCGAGCCCTGCCGGAGGGCATGATTAACTAATTGTTTTCCAAGAAAATAGTTCATACCATACAACAGATCGACAGCCCTGCAGGGACTGTTGTC
>JAOUDU010000557.1 GCA_029859085.1 Gammaproteobacteria bacterium
CACCATGATGCAGAGCATATTACCCAGGGTGGGGGTGATTCCCACGAAAGCCAGGGCGTCGAGCACCACCTTTTCAAAGTCACTGCCAGGCGGAGGCGCAACGCCGGTGAGCATCGCGCTGGCCTTCGAGCCCAGGGCGATATTGAGCATGGGCAGCAGTGCTGACAGGCCGACGCCTTCGGCGACGCCAGACAGCAGCAGCGCCAGCAGCATCAGCACTGTCTGCGATGGGTAGGCGCGGAAAAAATTCAGCATCAGGCCCATGGGAAACTGGCTCCGGCCGGGATGGTGATTGCGGAAAATCCGGAAGACGGGCGCGATCGGGTCATACCGGGATCACCAGTGCATGCGGCGCAGCAAGATCGCCGCGCAGAGCAGGATGACAAGGGTCGGCGCCAGGGCCACAAGCGGGATGTTCAGGCCGAGCAGTTGTCCCAGCGCGAACACGATCTGGGTGCCGAGGTAGAACAGTATTCCCACCAGCGCCCCCAGTGCGATGTCCACGCCGAAGCTGCGATCGCGCCGTGCCCCGAGGTTCGCGCTGATGGGTGTGGCCAGCAGTACCATGGCGGCCACCGTCAATGGCATCAGCAGTTTCTGCCAGAACGCACTGAGGTATTTTTCAAAGGGCTGGCCGTTGTCGGCGCGGTACTGGCTGTAGTTGCGCAGCACCGAAAGCCGCATGCTGTCGATGTCGCTTTCCAGGGCCAGGGTGGGCAACTCGTCCGGGGACCATAGGTTGCCGATCTCCAGCGTGTCGTGGTGCCGGGTGACCAGTCGTCTGTTAACCAACAGTTTTTCCCACACGTTCTGGAACAGCCAGGTCCGGTTCCTGCTGACCACGGCGGTCTCGGCGCGCAGGGCGCGGGTCAGCTGCCCCGACTCATCGAACTCGAACAGGTCGATGTCCCCGGGTACGCCGTCCTTGTGCATCTTGTCGAGGTGGATATAGCGGTTGCCGTTTTTTGACCAGACGCCTCCATCGGGAATCCTTACCTGGTTGTGGTAGCGCAGTGCCTGTCGCTGCGCCTCCGCAGATTGCAGCATTGGCGGAGTCACGTACTCCATGCACAGCCACAGCACCGCCATCAGCACCGCGGTGGGCAGCCCTATGGCGCCCAGCAGGCGGGTGCGGGAGAAGCCGGTGCAGCTGATGATGGTGAGCTCGTTGAACCGGTCGAGGCCCGCCAGTGCCACGATGCTGCCGAGCAGGGCGATAACCGGCGCCAGGCTCACCAGCTGTTGGGGCAGCACGAACAGGGTATAGCGACCCACCGCCAGCGCGTTGTAGTCGAAGCGGGTGTGGTCCAGTTCCTGGATAAAACCGATCAGGCCGAATACCGCGCCCAGTACCAGCAATACCAGCAGCCAGCCTTTCACCAGGTTGGCGGCAATATAGCGCTCCAGGATCATCGCCGCCGCATCCAGGGCTGGCTGACCATTACCACCAGCAGGACAGCCTCCAGCAGGTAGGCACCCCACAGGCCCGGCAGTTCCCCCAGCCGGCCCTGCTCGATGCCGGTGCGGACCACGCTGGTCATGGTGAACAGGCCGATATAGATCGCCACCGCTATGAGCATATTGCGCGTGCGGGACTCCCGGGGGGCCGAACGCGCCAGGGGCACGGCCATCAGGGCCAGCAGCACGGTTGCCACCGGCGTGGTAATGCGCCACTGGAACTCGGCGATGTCCTTGGGATGGTCCGACTGGGCCAGGTTGAGTGTGGTCTCGGCCTTGCGCCGGTACTGCTCCTGGGCCTCCTGGTTGTCCAGCCGCACGATCAGGTTGTTGAACTTCAGGGTGACGTCCTGGGAGTTCTGGAGGTCCAGCAGGTAGTTGTAGCCGTTGAAGAACTTCGCCTCCATGGCGTGGCCGGGGTTGAGCACGGGCAGCTCGGCCGCCTGCGCCACGATGATCTCCGAGCGCTGGGCTTTCTCGTAGGTCTTCTGCAGGAATACGCCCTTGTGCTGGCCCCGCGCGAGATCCAGGTCACTGGCGATAAAAATGTAGTCGCTGCCACTCATATTGACGAATTCGCCGGTAGCCATTTTCTTCAGGTCGAATTTGGCCGCTGCCTGGGACTCGAGCGCATAGCTGGTCCTGAAGGCCCAGGGGCGCCCCAGTACCGAGATGACACCGGTGATCAGCGCCACCACCAGGGCCAGTTTGAGCACTGCCTCGAGAATCCTGGCACGGCTGACGCCGGCGGCGTACAGCGCGCTCATTTCCGAATCGCGGTAGAGTCGGCCGATAGCCGCGAGCACCGAAAAGAAGAATGCGGAGGGCATCAGTATCTCCAGTGTGACCAGCGTATTCAGCCCCACCAGCTCGAAGGCCGTCAGCATTTCGAGCTGGCCGGCGGCGGCTGCGGACAGTTGCCTGGCGGCGGAGAAGCCGACGAAAACGAGGACCAGCAAACCGAGCCCGAGCGCAAAGGGGCGCAGGATTTCCAGGGTGATGTGGCGATCGATGATCAACGGGTTCTGGTCCTTTCTCAGGTGGCGGCCATTGTACCCCAAGCGGCGGCCGTCTGGTCATTTTCGCCGGCTTGCCCCATAATTGCACGCTTTGTGCAAGCCGCCTAAACCTGCCTGCGAGTATCCGCACATGTTCAACCTCAGTGACGGCGTCAAGAAGGCGCTGATCCTTATTCCAACCCAACCCCTGCCCGCCGGGACCCGGGTAGCCCTGCGCCGCAAATACCTGGCGGAGCTGGAGTTGGCCAAGGCGCACGCCGCCAGCTTTCTGATTATCGGCCATCCCAAGAGCGGGAATACCTGGCTCAAGGTCATGATCTCGCGGCTCTACCAGCTGCGCTATAACCTGCCTGAATCGAAGCTGATAAACACCGACGAGTTCGCCCGCAAA
>JAOUDU010000032.1 GCA_029859085.1 Gammaproteobacteria bacterium
GAAGGCCAGGTCGGTCAGGCAGGCATTGCCCGCGGGGTTGAGGCCGGTCACGTGGAAATCCGAGTAGGCCGCCGCAAAATTGATCGGCATGCCAACCAGGTTGCAGGCCACGGAAGCTCCCGCGTCGTGGTAAGCGCTCACTGCGCTGGCCAGGAAATCCTCGTTCACCGAGTACACGTGGGAGGTAATCGCCCCCCGCTCCCGCGCGTTGGTGGTGGCGTCCCGCAGGCAGTCGTCGATCGTGTCGCCCCTGATGACAAAGGACACGGGGCCGAAAATCTCGTCCCGGTAGATATCCCGGGCAGACTCCGTCACTTCCAGTATCAGCGGCGAGGCGGTGCGCGCACGGGGAAAATCCGCGTAATCCAGCGGCCCTGAATCCCGCAGCAGGCGCCCGTGCTCTCCCGCCAGCCCCCGGTAGCGCTCTATCGTCTCCAGGATATTGGCATCCACCAGGGTGCCGCACAGCACCTGGGGGTTCTCCAGGTGCCTGTCCACCGCCGCGACGATAGCCGCCGCCACCTCGTCAAAACTGACCCGCACGCCCGCGGCCTCGATACCCCCCGCCGGGATATGGATATTCTGCACGCTGGTGCACATCTGGGCCGAGGCCTGGCACAGGGAGTGGGCGATCGCAGCGGCCATCGCCTGCAGGTTGTCGGTGGACTCAATCACCACCGAGTTGCAGCCGGCTGTCTCCGTATACACCAGCTTGCCCGGGCAGTTCTGCTCCAGCCACAGGCCGAAGGCGGGGCTGCCGGTAAAATCCACGATGGCTGTCGCCGGGTGCCGCAACAGGGCCATCGTGGCGGGCTCCTGCCGGGTATCGGCGACCATACTCACCAGGTTGGGGTCGAAACCCGCCTCCGCCAGCACCTCACGGCACACGCTGGTTACCATCGCCACCGGCAGGATCGCGCTGGGGTGCGGCTTGAACACCACCGGGTTGCCCGTGGCGAGGCTGGCGCACAGGGCCGGATACCCGTTCCACAGGGGGAAAGTGGCGCAGCAGATCACCACCCCGACCCCGCGGGGGACCAGGTGGTAGTGTTTCTCCAGCCGGGCGGCGCCACCCTTGCCGAACTGGCGCTCCCAGGTGGCGGTGGCGGGAATATCCGCCATCGCCTTGTGGGCGTAGGCCAGCGCCTCCAGGCCCCGGTCCAGGGCATTGGCGCCGCTGCCGGCAAAGGCCATGATGTAGCTCTGCCCGCTGGTATGCATGGTGGCGTGGGCGTTCTCAAACAACTGGCCGGCGCAGCGGTCGAGGATTTCCAGGCAGATACCGATCCGGGTTTCCGGGGAAGCCCCGCGCCAGGCGGGCATGGCGTCGGCTATCGCCCGGTACAGGGTATCGACATCCATCTTCGGGTAGCTGATACCCAGTGGCTCGCCGGTATAGGGCGACACCTCGGCGCCGGTGCGGCCGATCTCGCCCGGCTGTTGCAACGGGTAAGCGGCACCCAGCATGGCCTCGAAGCGGGCCCTGCCCGCGGCGGGTTTTTCCTCACCGTGAATCTTGCTACTGGGACTCTCGGGGTAGGCGGTCCAGGAGTGGCGCCGGGCACAGGCATCCAGCGCCTTGTCCAGCGTCGCCCGGTGGCGTGCAAACAGGTCAGTCATGTTACAACTCGCGGTAAAGGTCCTCGCCCCTGGCCCAGGTGGCGTGGAAACCATAGGGCACCCGGTGGGGCATCTGCACCCGGCAAATCGGTCCGGGCGTGATATCGGTGGCGTCGAACACCAGGCACTCGGACTTCCAGCTGTTGCTGTCGGTCACCATGGTGATCACGTACCCGTCGTCCTCGCCACAGCTGCGGTCCGCACCGGGTTTGGGCGCGTACACCGCCTCGCTGCCGAACACGCCCGGGCCGTAATCCCACTGGCAGTGCTGGCCGGTGTCGTTGTCGTATTTCACCAGGCCGGTGAAACGCAGGGTGTGGCCGCCCTCGTGCAGCAGCGGGATGCGCTGGTGGTAGGAGTATTTGCTTTTCACCCCGTGGAAGATCGGGTTCGACTTGTTGAATTCGGTGTTGAGGTCGTCGATGTCACCCTCGCGCACCTCGCCGGTTTTCAGGTTGAAGCGCCAGCGATAGGCATTCGCCTCCAGCCGCATATAGGCCAGCATCGAGGCCAGCTCCCCTTCACCTGGCTGGGCATCGGGCATCGGGTTCAATGACCTGCAGCCGTCCATCACCACCCAGTCGCCCTGTTCCCAGCAGTTGGTCACGTGCAGGATGTAACAGGGCTGGCACTCGAACCAGCGCACCTCGCTGCCCTGCCCCCGGCGCGGGATGATGCCGAAGCGGGTGGGAATGTCACGGTGAAAGGTCAGCACCCGGAACTTGTGCTGGCGCAGCACATCCATGTCGTGGAAAAACGGCAGGTCGTGCAGGATCGCGTAATGGGTGGTGAAGCCGATATCGTGGGGCAGGCGCGGGCCGGGCAGGTCGATGGCCACCTCGTGCAACAGCCTGCCCTGCGGGTCCGCCACCCCGTAGGTCATGAAAGGCGGCGCGTCGCCGTAGTCGAAAAACAGCAGCTCGCCGGTGCTCCAGTCGACCTTGGAATGGGCGGACATGCGCCGCTGCTGCCTGCCCTGCAGTTCGTAATAGCCCCTGGTCTCAAGGGTCTGGCTGTCCAGCCGGTAGGGATGGCCGGCGTTGTACCACAGGGTCATCAGGTCGCCGTTGTACCAGAACACATCCGTGTTCGAGGTGTCCTTGATCCCGAACGGGGAAATGCTGTAGTCGAAAGGTCCCATCACACCGGGAGAGACCGACTTGCCATCGGCCCGCTCCTGCGCCTGCGCGATGGTCTGGATATAGCGGTTGCGATAGGCCGCCCTGCCATCGCGAAAATAGACGCCGTGCACCATGCCGTCCCCGTCGAAGGGGTGATAGCGGTTTTTCGGCGGGTATACCGGGTTCGGGCCATTGCGGAAGTAACCGCCCACGAGGTCCGCCGGCAGTTCCCCTTCCACCGCCAGGCCCTCCACGCTCAACTCATCGAGGGTGGGGGCATAGACGCCGTGCAGGTAGGGGTTGTCGAGGTCGTAGATCCACTGGGGCGCATCGCTGAAGTGAGTGACCCCGCCGACGCAGTGCCCGGTAGTGGGATATTCACGTACTGTCTTCGCAAGCGCCATGGCTATCTCCTGTTATCGGGCCCATCCGCATGGTTGCGGCGGTTACAGGGATTATAGGTAATAGGTTCTTTTATGCAAGGTATAAATTGCCGTCGCGGGAGCGCGTCGGAATCCATTCTCCCGCGGGGCAGGCAGCAGGACAGAAACGTAAAACGCAACGCGTTCAGCCCAGCCCGTATCGGGCGGACAGGTCGGCCGTCTGGCGGTCGAGATCGCCCTTGATCCGGCGCAGTTCATCGGCAAACAGGGCCGCAGCCGGACTGAAGCTGCGCCCCCTGTGGTAAATCAGGCCGGAGTGCATCCTCGGCGTCTCTATGTCCGTGCGCAACAGGGTCATGCTGCCGTCCCGCAGTTGTGCCGCCACCTGCGCCAGCGGCGCCATGCTTATACCGTCGCTGGCAAGCAGGATGCGCCGGGTGGCGGCGAAGGTTTCCACATCTATCTTCGCCCGGAAAGGGCCCGCCGGTCCGGGGTCGCCCGGCCCTGTCACACCGGCCGCCAGGAAGCGCGCGACCCGCTCCGGCGTCCGGTTGCCCACCAGGGCATACCGGCCGAAATCGGCAAGCTCAACCCGGGACTTGCTCGCCAGCGGGTGCCGGCTGCGGCAGACGAAATAAAACGGATCGGTGATGAGCAACTCAGTGGCAAAACGCTCGTCACCCTCGACCTCACTGATATCAGCCACCCCCAGGTCCGATTCGCGATCCAGCAGGTGGCGGGCGACACCGGTCCAGTCCACCTCCCGGATATGGCAGTGAATATCCGGCGCGCGCCGCATCAGCGCTGCCACCGCATCCGGCACCAGGCTGTCCCCCGGGTAAGGGCCGGTTGATATAACCAGCCGGCCGCGGACCATTCCCAGCAGGTCCGCCAGCGCCCGCTCCATATCTTCACTTTCCTGCAGGACCCTGTGGCCTCGCTGCAACACGATCTCACCCGCCGCGGTCAGCTCGACCCCGGAGGACAGGCGGTCAAACAAGCGCGCGCCCAGCAAGCCCTCCAACGCCATGATGCTGCGGGTAAGGGCCGGCTGGCTGATATGCAACTCCGCTGCCGCCAGCCGGAAATTGCGGTGCCGCGCCAGCGCCAGCGCATGCGTGAGCTGGCGAAAACTGATCTTCATAACATAAACTCATCATTTTGTTGTTTATATTGCATTGGTATTATGGCCCGGTTCAACCTAGATTAGAATACCCGGCGACGATCGCGCCGATGCAACCCCGGCAACTCAATAGTGCCCGATTCGAGGAATAGACAAATGATTCACCGTTTTCTTTCACGCCTGGCGATTGGCCTGTCGGCGGGGCTTTTTGCCCTGGCGTCCGCTGTCGCCGCTGCCGCCGACAAACCCAATATCCTCGTGGTCTGGGGCGACGATGTGGGCCAGTCCAACATCAGCGCCTACACCATGGGCCTGATGGGCTACCGCACCCCCAATATCGACCGTATCGCAAACGAAGGCATGATCTTCACCGACTATTACGGGGAGCAGAGCTGCACCGCGGGCCGCGCCTCCTTCATAATGGGCCAGTCGGTATTTCGCACCGGCCTCAGTAAAGTAGGCCTGCCCGGCGCCGACCTCGGCATGAGGAAGGAAGACCCCACCATCGCCGGGCTGCTGAAGAACGAGGGTTATGTGACCGGCCAGTTCGGCAAAAACCACCTGGGCGACAAGGACGACATGCTGCCCACCAATCACGGTTTTGACGAGTTTTTCGGCAACCTGTACCACCTGAACGCCGAGGAGGAGCCCGAGAACTCCGATTACCCCAAGGACCCGGCATTCCGCAAGAAGTATGGCCCCCGTGGGGTGATCCACTCCTATGCGGACGGCAGGATCGAGGACACGGGCCCGCTGACCAAGAAGCGCATGGAGGTCGTGGATGACGAGACTTCCGCCGCCGCGATGAAGTTTATCGAAAAGGCCGTGAAGGACGACAAACCCTTCTTCGTCTGGTGGAGCGGTACCCGGATGCATTTCCGGACCCACGTCAGCGCCGCCAAGATGGAGCAGTGTTTAAAACAGTCCCCGCGCGCGGATGAATACACCTGCGGGATGCTGGAACACGACGCCCACATCGGCCAGTTCCTCAAGCAGCTGGATGACCTGGGCGTTGCCGACAACACCATCGTGTTCTACTCGACCGATAACGGCCCGCACATGAACACCTGGCCGGACGCGGCCATGACGCCCTTCCGCGGTGAAAAGAACACCAACTGGGAAGGCGGCTGGCGGGTGCCGGCCATGGTGCGCTGGCCTGGCAAAATCAAGCCCGCCTCGGTATCCAACGAGATCATGCACCATATGGACTGGTTGCCTACTTTCCTGGCTGCAGCGGGTGAGCCCAACGTCAAGGAGGAGTTGCTCAAAGGCAAGCGCGCCATCGGCCGCAATTACAGGGTGCACCTGGACGGCTATAACTTCCTGCCCTTCCTCACCGGACAGGCCGATGCAGGCCCCCGCCACGAGATCTTCTACTTCTCCGATGACGGTGACCTGACGGCCCTGCGTTACAACGACTGGAAGTTGATCTTCATGGAGCAGCGCGTCGCGGGCACCTTGCAGGTCTGGGCCGAGCCGTTCATTCCGCTGCGCCTGCCGCTGATGTTCAACCTGCGCCGCGATCCTTATGAACGCGCCCAGATCACCTCCAATACCTACTACGACTGGATGATCGACCGGGCCTACCTGCTGGTGCCGGCCCAGGACTACGTGGGCCAGTTCCTGGCGACGTTCAAGGAGTATCCGCCGCGCCAGAAGGCCGCCAGCTTCTCGCTGGAACAGGTGATGGAAAAACTGACCGAGCAGGGTGGTTCCAAGTAGACCGCCCGCTTATTGTCCAGCCAGGGCCTCTTCGGAGGCCTTTTTTATGCCCCGAATGTGCAGCATGCCGCAGCGGGCAGATCCCATTATCCGGCAGGCCCGGATTCAGGCTATGATATGCCATGGAAACCCACCAGCTGACTAGCATCCCACATGCAGGCCCTCACCCATTTCAGTGAACACCTCGCCCGGCTGATCCCGGCGGTCGGCAGCGCCGACTTCCCCGGCCGGCTGGTCGGCATGCTCACGCAACTCGTGCCAAGCGATGACGCCACCATCATTCTCTATCCCGGCACGGACCTGCCGGTGATCGAGTATTTCGAGACACCAGAGGGCGAGGTCAGTGCCAACCTGGATATTTACGTGAAGGGCGCCTTCCTGCTCGACCCGTTCTACCTGGCCGCGAGCCGGGACCGGGCATTCGGGGTATTCCGCCTGCGCGACCTGGCACCCAGGGACTTCAAAAGCAGCGATTACTACCAGTCCTGGTACCTCAACTGCCCCTACCAGGACGAGTGCGGTTACCTGATCCCGATCGGGGCGGAGGGTTTCCTCAATATCGCACTGGGCAAGCACCAGCCCCGGGCCAGCTTTACCAGGGCGGATCTGGCAGTCCTGCAGGCCATACGACCAACGGTCGATCTGCTATGCCAGCAACACTGGGTCGACGCCGGCACCCGGTCCCCCGGGGTAAACCTGCGGGGACAGCTGCACGCGGCGCTGAATTCCTTCGGCAGCAGCCTGCTGACGGAGCGGGAAGCACAGGTGATCAAGCTGGTGCTGCACGGGCACAGCACCAAAACCCTCGCCGAAAAACTGTCCATCTCCATGGAGACGGTCAAGCTGCACCGCAAGCACGCCTACTCCAAGCTGGAGGTGAGTTCCCAGGCCGAGCTGTTTTACCTGTTTCTCGATTCGGTGATGAGCGCCGGGGATTACGACGGAGGCGACCCCCTGCTGCCTTATTTAAAACCGGGATCCAGCGGCTAGCCGCCCCCCCGGCTGGCCCTCAGGTAGAGAAACTCCAGCACCAGTGATGCCCCGGCCAGTGCCGTGATATCGGCGTGGTCGTAGGCCGGCGCGACCTCGACCACGTCAAAACCGACGATATTGAGGCCCGCCAGGCCCTGCAGGATGTGCATCGCCCGGGAACTGCTGAGCCCGCCCACCACCGGTGTGCCCGTGCCCGGGGCGCAGGCGGGGTCCAGGCAGTCGATGTCGAAGGTCAGGTAGGCCGGCATGGCGCCCACCCTGTCGCGGATGGCTTTGACAATATCGGCCACCGCCCACTCGTTGGCCTGCTGCGCGTCTATCACCTGGAACTCGTGCCCCGCGCGATCATAATCCGTGCGGATACCCACCTGGATGGAGTGTGCCGGATCGATCAGCCCCTCCCGGGGCGCCCGGTGGAACATACAGCCGTGGCTGTACTTCTCCTCGTCCTCGTAGGTATCGGTATGGGCGTCAAAATGGATCAGCGCGAGCTTGCCGTGGGTCCTGGCGTGGCCGCGCAGCAGTGGCAGCGTGACGAAGTGGTCGCCGCCGATACTTATCAACGTCTTGCCGGCGCCGGTAATCTCCGCCGCCTTCTCCTCCACCCGCGCCAGCATGTCGTCGCTGTCACCGTAGCTGTAACGCAGGTCACCGTAGTCGATAGCGCCCAGCCGCTCGGCCAGGGGAAAGCTCCAGGGCCAGCGCTGCGCTTCCCAGCGCAGGTTGGCACTGGCCTGGCGCACGGCGTTGGGACCGCCGCGGGCCCCCGGCCGGCCCGTGGTACCCAGGTCATAGGGAATACCCATCACCACGGCGTCAACGGAATCGGGGGCGAAGTCCCGGCTCAGGGGCAGGCCGAGGTAGCTGAAAACGTCGATATAAATCGATGTCTCGGCAAACGGGAAGGTGCTGTCGCTCATTGCTTTTCACTCCAGGGCAGGGTTTGCTATGCCGCCCTACGACTAATTGGTAATCAGGCCGGCGCTGCGCAGTATGGCAAGCGCCGGCTCCAGTTGGTGCTCGTAGCGCTGCCAGCGCCCCACCGAGCGGTTGTGGGCCGGCTCCCGCACCTGCACGGCGCTGGCGGTGGTGACAGCGGAATCCTGGCGGTGGAATTCCACACACGCCTCCTCCCAGGGCAATTGCAGGTAATTGAGCATGCGCCGGGCATTGCCTTCCAGGTCCGCCACCACGTCCTCGTAGCACACGTCCAGGAAACGGCCTTCGAAGCGCTCCCGCCACAGCGCCATCAGGCGATGGTAGCGCACGAAATGCCGCGCCATCTCCTCCAGGGAATAGGAGTGCGCGTAGGCGTCCGCAAACAATTGCTTGAACACGGAAAAACACACATCACGCGGGTCGCGCACCAGGTGGATAAGCTTCGCGTTGGGCAGGGCCGCCAGGATGTGCGGCAGGAACAGGTAGTTGTAGGGCAGCTTGTCGACAAACCGCGGCAGGGTCCCGCGCAGCTTCGTGGTGCGCAGCAGGTACTGGTTGCCCAGGGCGGCCGGGTCGACCTGAAGTGCATTGCCGAACAGCTCGGGCGAGAATCGCTCCTGCTGGTCGTAGTCGGTCATGCGGCGGATGCAGTTGCCGAAGTGCTGCAATTCCCCCGCCGAATGCACCGCGGAGTGGGCCGTGATAATGCGCTCCACCAGGGTCGTCCCGGTGCGCGGCTGGCCGACGATAAAAATCGGGGAGCTGTCAGCGCAACCGGGCGGGCGCGAGTCCAGCCACTGCCGGGTATACAGTTCAGCAAGGGTGTCGAAGCTTGCAGCCTCCCGGGCCTCGTCAAACTGCACGGTACTGCGCCTGGCCCGGGCGCCGCTGGCAAATGCAGTGAACGCGCTGTCCCAGTCTCCCAGGTCCTCGAATTCCTTGCCCAGGGCGTAGTGCACGAAGGCCTGGGCCCGCGGCGGCAGCGCGCGGGTGGCAAGCAGTGCCTCCATCTCCTCGATGTGGTTGCGGTCGCGGGCCCTGCTGAGGCCGGAGAGCAACCAGTGGGCCTGGGCATTGCCGCGACCCAGGGCCAGCGCCGCGGACAGCTCATCGGCGGCCCGCGCGGTCTCGCCCAGGTAAATCAGGTTGTTGGCGTAGTTGATGCGAAAAGCCGCATTATCAGGTTCCGCCAGGGCCGCGCGCCGATACCACTCATCGGCATTGCGGTGCTCACCCAGCAGCGTGTAAGTGGTGCCGATCACATCGTGGATGGCGGGGATGTCTCCCGCCTCATTGCCGACCGCGTTCTGCAATGCCACATCGGCGCGATTCACCTGCCCCCCCTCCGCCAGCAACTTGGCCAGGTGCGCCCATGCGGCGGCGTGGCCGGGCTCGATGCCGGTAACGGAGCCAAATGCCCGGATCGCGGTGCCGCGGTCGCCGCTGGCCAGGGCGATCAGCCCCACCAGGAAATGCGCCGGCGCCAGTTCCGGCTGGCGCGCCAGCACCAGCTTGCAACAGGTGGAGGCCTCCTCGATCCTGCCCAGGGAGAGGGCGCGAAAACCCCTGGCGATGAGCTCGCGGGCATTGATTGGCTGGCCTGTATTGCCCGTTTTTTTCATGCGGGAGGGAGAACCCTGTTATTCGTGGCGGCGGCCGCGGGCCGGAAAAACAGCGCCCGGGGGTTTTCGTGGGACACCCTATCACCACCGTGCGGCGGGCTCAATGCAACGACTGGTGCCCGCGCTATCCCCTTAGGGGTATACACACAGCAGTTCAGTAATGAAAGGATGTTCCATTGCGCAGCAATATGAATGGAATCGCGCCCATGAACAAGCCGTTACCCAAACTGGCCCTCGCCGCCGCACTCACCACTGCATTAATCACTGCCTTATGGGGCTGCCAGGACAAGGCAAAACCCGCCGCGGGGCACCCCAGCGCGGAGCGGGTATTTCTCCACGGGGCGATATACACCGCGGACCCGCAGCAGCACACAGTGTCGGCAATCGCGGTCAACGGCGACCGTATCGTGTTCGTCGGCGACGATGAGGCCGCCGCCAGCTGGGTCGGGGCCGATACCGTCGTCACCGACCTGGAGGGCAAGCGCGTCCTGCCCGGCCTGCAGGATGCCCATGTGCATCCTGCAGGGGTAATCGAGGTGGAGGACTGCAACCTTGACAACCAACCGGTCAACCTGGCTGAACTGGCGGCGTTCGCCGCGGCATGCATAGAGCGGCTGCAGGTTCCCGATGGCGACTGGCTGCTGGTGAAGCAGTGGAATTTTGCGCAGGACAACAAACCCGCGGAAGACCTGAAGACCCTGCGCCAGGCCCTCGACCGGGCCTCGACCACACACCCCATCCTGCTCGGCGGCAGTGACGGCCACCACAACGCCACCAACAGTGCCGGCCTCGCCCGGGCCACGACGGCCGCGGGCGAGCAGCTGGGCCTGAGCGCCGCGACCCTCGCCGGGCCGTTCGCCGAGCTCGCACCCTACGTCGGGCTGGATGCCCAGGGCGAACCCAATGGCGAGGTGCACGAGGATGTGCCCAAGATGCTGGGGACCGACCGCGCCATCCTGGGCAACGTCAGCGCGCTGATTCCGGAAGCAGGGCAGATACCCGCGCGCTTCAACAGCCTCGGCATCACGTCGATTTATGATGCGGCCTTCGATGCCACCTCCCCGTCCCTGTACGACGGCCTGGTGGAACAGGGCAAACTCTCGCTGCGGGTCACCCTCGCCCAGTACTACGACCCGAACGCCTACAAGAACGCCGATGGGAAGATTGATATCGAAGCCATCATGACCCAGGCCAGGGCGACGCGGGAGAAATACAGCCAGGTAGCGAACGTCAAGGCCGACCAGCTGAAATACTTTGTGGACGGCGTCATAGAGGGCAACCCCCTGTCGACCCCACCGACCCTGCCCAATGCCGCCCAGCTGCGGGACTACTACCAGCCGATCTTCGGCCAGGACGAGCGCAGCGGCGATGTGGTTCTCAGGGGCTACGTCGATCCGGATGGCGAGGCCTGCAAGCCGGTGGCCCAGGGCCTGGCCAGAATGTCCCGGGAGGCAATCACCGCGTTCATCGCGGCCAACGGATTCCACCCGGCCCAGTGCCTGCGCTCCAACGGCGTGATGTTCCAGAGCGAGGCTACCACCGTGGGATTTATCAGGGCCGCGGTGGCCAACGACTTCAGCGTGCACTTCCACGCCATAGGTGACCGGGCGGTGCGCACCGCGGTGGATGCGATCGCCGCAGTGACCACGGGAACGCCCGCAACCAACCGACACAGCATTGCCCACGCCCAGCTGGTGACCCCTGAGGATGTCGCGCGCATCGCCGCACTGAAAATCCCTGTGGCGTTCACCTACGCCTGGGCGGTGCGCGATTACGGCTATGACGTCACGGTGATTCCCTTTATCGACAAAATCAGCTCGCTGCAGGATATGTACAAGCCGGAAAACTACTACCTGCGGCAGGCCTATCCCGCCCATTCGATACTGGCGGCGGGGGGCGTGCTGGCCGCAGGCTCCGACGCCCCGGTCGACACGGCCGATCCCCGTCCCTTCCACAACATCGAGAAGGCGGTTACCCGGGATGAGGGCGAGGGCCCCATGAACGCGGGGGAAGACATAGGCATCCTCGATGCGATCGACGCCTACACCATCAACGGTGCCCGCCTGATGCACCAGCAGGACATCACCGGCTCGCTGGAAGCAGGGAAAAAAGCCGACTTCATTATCCTCGACCGGGATAT
>JAOUDU010000558.1 GCA_029859085.1 Gammaproteobacteria bacterium
GTCGGCGATGATCTCCCGGCTCGGCAGGCTGTAGAGCATGCCGTCGTGACCCATGGCGATGCCGTCATCTATGGCGATGGTATTGAATTCCCGCGGTATGCCGCCGGCTTGCCAGATCGCGTCGCAGACCAGGCGACCCACTTCCTGCAGGTGCACATGGCCGGGTACGAACTCGGTGAAGGAATTGGCCACCGCGATTACCGGCTTGCCGAAGTCGCTAGGGTTGACGCCGGCGGCTTGCCACAGCGAGCGAGCCGCGGCCGCGGTCTTGCCCTGTGTGACCTTGTCAGAACGTAATCTGGGCATGGCTGGTTCCTCCTCAGGATGGGCGCTGCCTCGAGGCAGCACGGTCGATAGTTTCGCTTGCCAGTATAGGGAAAACGCCGGGTGGAGACTGTCGCCTGCATTGCAATCGGCGCGCCCGGTCGGGGTCGTCGACCAGGCTTGTCAGGTTGCCGAACCCGACAATGCCCGGGTTGTCGGCCAGGTTACCAGCCCGTACCTGCAGGCACATGCTCTCGCATTCAGGGGTTCTCGTCCCCGCATAAGCACGGCAGAATCCCCGAAAGACACCTCGGGGTACTGCCCATGCTCGCACTGCCGGGTTTACACGGCTGGATCCAGCAGCTGCCCGAACCGGTTTATGGCGCCGTGCTGGCCGCCACGCGCCGGAGGGAGGTCGCGGCCGGGAACGCGGTTCACGAACTGGGTTCACCACCTGATGCCTGTTACCTGATCGAGGGGGGCCGTGTCCGCCAGTGCGGTGGCAACCAGCATCAACAGTGTCACCGCCACCGGAATGATGACCGTGATCACACCGATGTCCCGGTAGGCCTGTTTGTGGGTCAACTGGGTAATTGTGAGCATGGCGATTACCGCGCCACAGTGGGGGAGCGAGTCGAAGCCGCCGCTGGCCATGGTGGCCAGGCGGTGCAGCGTTTCCGGGTCCATTCCCCGCTCCAGGTAGGCCGGCGCCAGGGTTTGCATGAATATCTGCAATCCGCCGGACGCTGATCCCGTCACCGCCGACACAATGCTGATGCTGAGAAACATGGACAGCAGGGGCGGCATGTCAGAATGCACCGCCCATTGCGCCAGGCTCTGGAAGCCGACGGTCTGGGTGACGACTCCGCCGAAGCCGATAACGGCGGCGGTGTTGATCAACGGCATGATGCTGTCGTGGGTGCCGGCACCGACGACGTCCAGCCCGTGGCGGCGTACGGCGGGGAAAAGCACCAGGGCCAGCGCAGTGCCCATGAACAGGGCAATACTGGGCCAAACGACCGGCTGGCCGTTGGCAAATCGCAGAATTCTCATGGCTGCGGTATCGCCGGCCAGGGCGGTATCCGGCAGGAGCGCGGTCAGCACGCGCGGCAGGATGATGGTGAGCAGCACGGTCACCAGCGGCAGCAGCGCAAGGGCCCAGTGAGGGTAATGGCTGTCGTGGATCGGCTCGATGCGGTCCCGCGGACCCGGTTCAAAGCCCTCTCCCCGGGTTGCCGCGATGCCCCGCTGCCATTCGAGATACCAGATCCCGGCGCCAAACATTAACAGACCGCCGATGAGTCCGATCCAGAAACCTGCGAACAGATCGGTGCCCAGAGCTACCGACGAGATCACGTTTTGAATCGACGGTGTGCCCGGCAGGGCGGTAAGGGTGAACGTCCCTGCCCCCAGCGCAAGGGCAGCGCAGAACAACCTCTTGGGAATGTTTGCCTCCTGCAGCAGCCGCAGACCCAGGGGGTACATCGCGAAGATCACGACGAAGACGACCACGCCGCCATAGGTCAGCAGCGCGCAGGCCAGGGTGGTGATCCATAGTGCGCGGTGCGCGCCCAGCTTGCGTACCAGCGCAAGGGCGACACTGGCGGCAGCGTGGCTGTCGCCCATCACCCGCCCGAAGACAGCCCCGGCGACGAACAGCAGGAAAAATTTGCCGGCAAAGTTGAAGGCGCCGAGCGGACCGAGTCCAAAGTGCTGGATCAGTCCGTCCGCGAGGGGCAGGCCGTTGGTCACGATGACCAGCACTGAGCAGGCCAGAGCGGCGAAGACGATATCGACACCGCGCAGGGCCAGCCAGATTAGCAGGAGCACGGCGCTGAACAACCCTAGATATTCCATGTTGCTTATCCTCTTCGCGGCCCCGGCGAACAGCCTGCTGGCGGACCGAATGGTATGGCGACGGGGGTGTTGCCCGTGCCTGCTTGACGGATCTGGCGTATATTTTACAATGCTTTAATATATTTCGAAAACGAAAATTTATAAGGCGGCCATGACGCCCAATAGACTTTCTCGATCAACCGAGCTTTTTGGAGTCTGTGGGCAGGGCCAGCGCGGTATCCATCTTCAGTTCACGCAGGGCGATGTTGGATCGCACCTGCGATACCTGGGGCAGCCCGAACAGAAACTGGACGAGGAACTTGTCGAACGCCTCGATCGAGGAGGTGACCACCCGCAGAATGAAATCCGCATCGCCGGTGGTGGCGAAGCACTCCATGACTTCCGCGCGTTCCAGGACGGCCCGCTCGAAGGGAACGGTGCTTTCCTGGACATGGCGAGCCAGCGAGATGTGGACGAAGGCGCACAGATTCAGGCCCAGTTTCGGTCGACTGAGCAGCGCGGCGTAGCGCTGTATCACCCCGTCCTCCTCCAGTGCCTTGACCCGGCGCCAGCAGGCGGCCGCGGAGATGCCGATCCGGTCGGCCAGGGCCTGGTTGCTCTGGCGACCGTCTTTTTGCAGGGCATCGAGAATTTTCAGATCCGTGCGATCCATTGGAAGAAACATTCCTAAAAAGCCAAAAACAGAAAGAATATTAATTTAAAGCCCGCTTGGGATCAAAAATAGAAATAAAATTAACCG
>JAOUDU010000033.1 GCA_029859085.1 Gammaproteobacteria bacterium
AGACAATGCGGAGGGATGCCCAGTCACGCTTATGGCGAGTCCATCACAACCAGTTTGTGACCTGATTGGGCGGGAACTGCGGCAGCGCTGGCTTATTGGAAGGTAACCACAATTTTCTTTTCGTCCCATTTGTAGACCTGCTGGTTGCCACTGGCTTTTTCCCGGACCACCTTGTGATCTTCCTGGTCCTTGAAGTGGTCCGGTTTATCGCCCGGGCTCAGGTTGAAGGTCTTGCCATTGGTCAGTCCTATGTCGACGTAGCCCTGGCGCTGTGAAAAGGTGCAGGGGCCGGACCGGTCTTTCTTCTTGTCACCGTGGCTGTAGAATTCGCAGGTCGCATCGGTTGAATCGGCAAAGGTAACGTGGCTAAAGGCGCAGCTCGCTGCCACGGTCAGAGTCGCAGCTATTCCTATGATTTTCTTCATATTTTCCTCACATATCGCAATTGATTCGGGGCGCGCACAGTGCGCACGCGTACCCGACGTTACCTAAAAGCCGGGAAAGTATTTATCAGGACCCTGGTCCACGCAAGAAAATGTTTTGCCCCGGCTGGGAGCCTGGGTGGCACATGAGAGCGGCGCCACCGCAGGTCAGGCCTTCTTGATCAGACCCACCACAAACAGCAGTATGATCGCGCCCACGGTTGCGGTGATGATCGCGCCGATCAACCCCCCCGCGGAGATACCCAGCAGGCCGAATACGTAGCCACCGATCACCGCACCGACGATGCCGATCACGATATTACCCAACAGACCGAATCCGCCGCCCTTCATGATGGTGCTGCCGGAGGCGCGTCAGTCTGTCCAGCCCAGCACATTGCGCATGATGGACCAGCGCGGTTTTGCCACCGTGGCACCCTGGCCGAGAATCCAGTAATCGTAGGAGCGCTGGATAATTCCGGCATTGTCGGCGAACAGGACCCACTCGTTCACCACGTCCCCCAGTTCCCCCGGGTTGCGCGCCAGGCCGAAGGCGGTCGGTACCTCCACCGGGTGGGGTTGGGGTACTACCACGGTGTACTGGGGATACAGCAGCGACCAGGCAGATGCATGCTCCGCGGGCATCAGGAAGCCATCGAGTTCCGGATGAAGGCCTTCAAAGAACGGCCTGGAGGAATCCAGCACCACGAACTCGACATCCGACCCATCGAAATAGTAGTCCATGCTGGTACTGATCTGGCTCTGGTCCAGGGGTACGCCTATCCTGAGCCCGTGGCTGGCGCGCAGCTTTTCCACGCTGTCGAAATCGTGCCTCCGCTCGTCCCGGACGACGATGCCCATGGTCCCGGTAAAATAGGGCCTGGACAGGCGCAGGGAGGAAAACCAGTAGGGCCGGTACCACATGCCGGGCATCACATCGACTACCCCGTTAGCCAGCACATAGGGCACCTCACGCCATTCAATCGGCACGAACTCAGCTCTGACGTTCATCGCAGCAGCCAGCTTTTCAGCCAATTCCACATCGAACCCTACCAGCTCGCCACTGGTGTTGAAGAAGCTCATGGGCAGGTTGTTGGGATCGTAACCTATGCGCAGCGAGCCACGGCTGCGGATACGCTCCAGCGGCGCCACGGCCTCACTGCCTTTATCCGGTGGAAAACGCTTGTGGTGCACGATGGTGTCAGGCGCGAGATTCAATTTGTGCATCTCCCGCACGGCGTCATCCATGCTGTAGGAGGTATCGATGACAAGGGCCAGCACGAGCCGCACCAGGATGACCACTACCGCAGTGCCGCCGAGGATTGCCAGCAGGGCCCGCAGTATCCTGTCCCGCTGAAACACCAGGAAACCGCCGGTGGCGGCGGCCCCGAGCAGCGCAAACACGAGCAGGTTCATCGCAGTCACCAGCGAGTCGAATTTGCCGGTAATGACCGTGGTGGGAATATACAGCCCGAACAGGTCCTGGGGCATTCCAAACAGGTCGAGCAGGTAGGGCAGGGCGACCTGGGCCTTGGCAAAATAACTCGGGATGCCTGTCGCCATTAATTGGGCGTAATCGCCTGCAGGCAGGGGCGCGCCGTTCAGCCATGCGGCAAAGGGAATGAACAACAGGGTCAACAACTTTCCTGCGTTGGGAAAGTTGAACATGATCGGGATAAGCACTTCGGTAGCCGATTCGGTGCTGTCGTCCAGCAGGTTACGGCTGGCCAGGAGCTCCTTCGACCGCTCGATCAGGATCGGCAATACGATAAACGCGCTGTTGGCGACAAAGGCGGTGAGCAGGGCAGCCCGGGCGATGTCGGTGACTTCCCTGTAGCGAAAGGGCGTGACGGCGGTAACCAGCAGGGGCAGTATCCAGAACGCCAGCAGCAGGGCCGCGGCGGCAAACACGGCGATATAGACTTCAAGCCGGCTGAGTGTGTCGGGCTGCATGGTGCCCGCGGCGACAGCGCCGATCGCGAATACCCCGATGGGTGTCTGGTAGACCACCCAGCGGGTAATGCGCACTATCGCCTCATTCCAGGTGCGCAGCGGGGCCAGCAGCTGTTCCTTATCCTTGAGGCCGATCAGTCCGATTCCCGTTATGCAACTGAACAGCACCACCGCGGGGACCACGTTGCGCGAGAGCGACTCAAACGGGTTGGCGGTAAAATAAATATCAGTGAACGAAAACGGCTGGCGCGGTTCCACCAGGGCACGGCTGAAGAAGGACGCGCTCTCCAGGTCCGGAAACGCCAGGGGCATCACCACGATGACCGCGCCGGTGAACAACCATATCAGCAGCAGCAGCCCTCCGCCCCGCAGCGCCAGGCGCTTGGCCTCCTGGCTGCTCAACTGGCCAAAGGCAATGACCAGGGAGGTTACCAGGTAGGGGAGTACGGTCATTTGCATGAGACGGATGTAGATGTCGGCGATGGGCTGCAACAACCCGGCGGGTTCACCGAGGAACAGTCCGGTAAACAAACCCAGGGCCAGCCCCCACATTATGCGGGCGGACAGGCTCATGCCCGACCAGCGCGGGATGAGTGATGCTGCCGGGGGATTGAGGCTCATTTGCCGAGGGGGTCCATGCTTTCCCGCCACTCGAAGAATCCCACCGCGTCCGGCGACGTCGTGGTATTGCCACTGAGCACTACGACGAGGCGCAGACCATCGGTAAAGTACGGGTCATCACTGAGGTTGGTATGTGGATTTGCGGCCGAGGCGGGCTCGATACCAGCGACAAAACCAAACCGGGTGACGGAGCCAGCAACCAGGAGGCTTTGCAAGACATGCTCCCTGGCTTCATCGATGTTCGGGTCGATAACGTGGGTGGTCAGGGTGGAGCTGGAGGTTGTTGCCTTGATGTCAATGTCGCGGCTCACCTGCCCGACCCAGATCGACTTGCCCTGGAACCGGAAAGGCGCCAGCCAGAGTCGCAGGTGGTTGCGCTGCAGGATAGTGTTGCGGGCGCGCTGCAGGGCCAGGTCCTGCGGACGGTTCATGAAATACAGGGGGCTTACCGGCGCTACCGGGTAGGCGGCGCCGGATATCGCGGCCCCGGCCATGCGTCGCACCGTATCGAAATTGATCACCTGGGTAAAGGACCAGCCCGCGCGGCTCAGGGATGCCAGGATATCGTCCGAATTGCCGATCATAACCAGGTTGAGTGGATCGCCGGCCGCCCGGCCGTCCTTGTCCGCCGCGCAGCAGGGCAGGGCGCGCAGTTTCTCGCGAAGCTGTTCCAGGTCCAGGTCCGGCCGCTCGGCGCCCGCGTAAATAGCCGCCGGGTCCAGGCGCTCAAAGTCGAAATCACCCCCCGGCAGGGTGATGGCAAAGCCGAAATTCATCACCTGCTGCCTCCCGACCAGGGACACCATAAGGTAGCGGCCCCCCTCGTGCCTGGGAGCCAGTACATAGCCTTCGGTGACGCCGCCGGCCGGTGTTTTCAGTGGAATTGCCAGGTCGCGAACATGCTGCGCAAGTCGCGCCTCGTCCTGCCCTGTAAGAATGGGATAAAACAGCACGGCCGCCTCATCCGGCGCGAAGTAATTCGGGTCCAGCGCAGACACCATCAGCCAGCGGCCGTGTTCGGTGGGATTTTCGATCCGCAGCCAGATTGCCTGCAGCCCCACGGTGGTGAGATCCACGCCATACAGGCGCTCCGCTTCCTGATCGCTGAGTATCCCGGCGGACACGGTTACGCCGCGCTCGGTTTGCGATTGAACCCTGGCGGGATCGGGCCAGTCCTGCAGGGCTTGCGGTGTGAATGACGCACAGCCGCTGAGCAGCAGCAGTAAACCGGAGACCAGCAGGGTACCCATCCGGTTTCCAGTCCGCCTGTGGCCACCCCGCACGGTGTCATCGGGCGCGGCCCGGGTGTCGGCGCAGTAATTCATATACCGCTACCCGAACGGGGACGTTCCAGGTCGTTGATAATGAATTCGATCATGGCCTGCCACAGGACCTCCCGGGGGTACTGATTCTCATTGACCACGGTGGCGCCGAGGCAGGGACTGGATTGCGCGACCGGCATAACTGGCGCGGCGTAAAAAACGCTGTCCGCCCGTCATGGCTGTAGCCGTATTACCGGGTTATTTCGCAGAAGTTGCATCGGGAATCGCCATCTATTCTTTGTGCGTTTGTGATCACAGGGGGTGCTGGAACCACAGTGTATTTTAGCTACACATCGAATGAAAGCGACAGAGGCGCGGGCAGGCCTCGACCTGGCTTTATTCTTTCGATTGGCGGTAATCGGCGTGTGTGCTAGATTTACGCGGCGAATCACAGACGATAAAACGTCCGTTACAGGGGTTCGAGGTGGAAGTTTCAGACAAACTGCCCTCGTTTTATAACCGGACACCGGTAGAGACGATGGCAACCAATACCCAAAAAAAGCACTGCATGGAGATACTCGAATGACCATTGAAAAGAAATTGGCGCTTGCGGCCTTTCTGGCCCCGGTGCTTTTGGCAGGCGCCGCCTATGCTGCGGAGCCCGGTTTCTACCTGGGCGCCGGAGCCGGCCGGTCCACATTGAAGGCAGACCTGGACAACGGGACTGAAATCGACAAAGACGATACCGGATACAAGGCTTTCCTCGGCTACCAGTTCGTGCCGTGGCTCGGCCTGGAAGGCGGTTACGTGGAGCTGGGCAGCGCGGACAGTGACCGCACCTTGCCCAACGGCAACAGGATCGACGGCAGGCTGGACGTAGGCGGCTGGGAAGGATACCTGGTCCCGAGCTTGCCTATCGGTGATCATTTCGAAATTTTCGGCAAGATAGGCGGGTTCAACGGCGATATCACCGCGGACGGCAAAATCAGGGCCCCCGATGGGTCGACGCTCTCGAAATATGACCAGAGCAGCGACAACGAAAGCATGTGGGCCTATGGTGGCGGCGTCGCGTGGAACTTCGGTAAAGGCCACTGGAGCCTCCGCGCAGAGTACCTCGACTATGACGCCGACAACGTCGACGACCTGTACATGGTATCCGGGAGCCTCGTATACCGGTTCTTCAGCGACCGGACCCCGGCTCCGGCTGTTGCGGCAGCAGCTCCGGTCGTGGCGGCGCCACCGGCAGCCTGTTCGGACGCGGACAATGACGGGGTTTGCGACACAGACGACCAGTGCCCGAATACACCGGCCGGTGCCCGGGTTGACGCGATTGGTTGTGGTTGCGACTACTCAATGCAGCTCGAATTCGCATTTGACTCTGCGAAATTGAGTGCCAGTGACATGGAACAGCTCGATGAGCTCGCGAGTATCCTGGCTAATCCCAAGGTCAGTTCCATCGAGGGAGCGGTCGACGGCTATACCGACAGCGTCGGCGCCGAAAGCTACAACCTGGGCCTGTCCCAGCGCCGTGCCGAAGCCGTGGCGAACTACCTGCAGTCGAAGGGCGTGAATCTCGGTGGCCGCTTCAGCGTCCATGGGTACGGCGAAGCCGATCCGGTTGCCAGCAATGATACCGCGGAAGGGCGCGCCCAGAACCGTCGTGTTGTGGTACGGCGCACTGACTGCGGCAAGTAACAAAACAATTCAGGTGTAAGCTCAGGCCCGCGGGAAATATCCCGCGGGCCTTTTTTTTGATCCTCTGATCGGCTGCCCATGCCGGGAGGATAGGTTTCCTGCAAATCAATCAGTCGGGTGGGTGGCCCCGGAAACCCGTGCCGTGACAATCGCCCGCCGCGGCGCCGGGTAACCCTCGATGGTTTTGCTGCTGTCGCCGGGATCCAGGAAATCCGCCAGGGACTGGAAGCGCATCCAGTCCGTGGAGCGCTGTTCTTCCGTTGAGGTCGCGGTCACATCCACCAGGCGGCAGTCGACAAAACCGAGTTTGCGCAGCCAGCCCAGCAGGGTGTCGCAGGTCGGCAGGAACCAGACATTGCCCATGCGGGCGTAGCGGCCCTCGGGCACCAGGGTTGCGCCTGCGGGACCTTCAATGACCAGGGTCTCCAGCACCAGCTGGCCGCCGGGGCGCAGGCAGTCGCGCAGCTCCAGCAGGTGATCCAGCGGGGAGCGGCGGTGGTAGAGCACCCCCATCGAAAACACCGTGTCGAAGGCCTGCAGTTTTGCCGGCAGTTGCTCGATGCCCACCGGCAACACCCACACCTCGTCCCGCTGCAGGTATTTGCGCAGGGCCCAGTACTGCACCACGAACAGCGGGGTGGGGTCGATGCCTATCACTTCGGTGGCGCCGGCTCCCAGCATGCGCCAGCAGTGGTAGCCGCTGCCACAGCCCACGTCCAGCACCCGCCGGCCCGCGAGGTCGTCGATGGCGTGGGCCAGGCGATCCCATTTCCAGTCAGAGCGCCACTCGGTGTCGATGTGTACGCCGAACAATTCGAAGGGGCCCTTGCGCCATGGGTGCAGGCCCTGCAGGGTGGTGCGCAATTGCTCGATGGTTGACGGGGCCGGTGCGATGTCGCTGCCGGCCCCGACCCGGCAGCTGTCGAGCAGGATCTTGTCCACGGGCAAATCAGGCAGTTCCCGGAGCAGGTGCAGCCAGCGGGGCAGGTCGCCGTAGCGCTCCGGCGACAGGCCCCGGGCAACCTGGTCGGGGAGCAACTGCGCCCATGGATCCAGGTTGCCGCCCCGCCAGCGGTCGATGAGGGGCCGGTAGTCGATCACTTGAGGGCGATGAGGGAGGCGAAGTTAAAGCACTGGAACCAGACGTCGCAGCTGCTGAAGCCGGCCTCGGCGATGCGCCGGCGATGGCGCGCCAGGGTCTCCGGCAACAGCACGTTCTCGATGGCCTGGCGCTTGCGGGCGACCTCCAGCTCGCTGTAACCGTTGGCGCGCTTGAACTGGTGGTGCAGGTCGATATTCAGCTCGTCCAGGTGCGGGTCTTCAAAGGTGACCTTTTCCGACAGCACCATGATGCCCCCCGGCAGCAGGCCCCGGTATATCCGCGCCAGCACCGCGTCCCGCTCTTCCCGGGGGATGAACTGCAGGGTGAAGTTCAGCACCACCACCGAGGCATTCTCTATCGCCACATCCTGCAGTTTGCCGCACACCAGCTCCACCGGGGTGTGGTGGGTATCGGTATCGATGATGCTGCGGCAGCGCTCCAGCATCGCGGCGGAGTTGTCCACCCCGATGATCCGGCAGTCGGGCTGCCGGATATTCTGGCGCATGGCCAGGCTCGAGGCCCCCAGGGAGCAGCCGAGGTCATACAGGTTGCTGCCGGGGGTTGCATAGCGCCCTGCCAGCAGGCCCGTCATCGCGACGATGGTGGAGTAGCCGGGAACCGAGCGCCTGATCATGTCAGGGAATACCCGGGCCACGCTCTCGTCGAAGCTGAACAGCGCGACACCGGTTACCGGGTCTGCGGGGGCGCCGGTGTCCGGGTCGGCACAAGCGGTGCCCGGTTCGGCATAAATAGTGTCGCGCGAGTCAGTCATATCAGTTGCGAATGGTGGCAGTTGGGGCGCCATCGGGCCCGGTTCGGGAGCGGGAGGCGGGCAATTCTAGCATGAAATATTAAACCCGCAGTGGGGGGTTTTGCTGTATTCGGGTCGCGTTACTGGCCACAATGGAGGCTGGAGTACTGGCTGTAACCGCAAGGGGGGGAGCGTATGGCATTGGCACCCGACACGCGCGCGCGGGACGTGCGCCCGCCCAGGCTGCGCCACAGCGTGATGGAATTCGGTCGCGTGGTGCTCGAAATGGGCAGCAGCGCGATGCTGGCGCCGGTACTGCGGACCCTGCCCCGGGGCGATGGGCACACCATCATGACCATCCCGGGTTTCATGGGCGCCGATGGCTCGACCTCGCGCCTGCGCAAGTTCCTCAGCGGCCGCGGCTACAAGGCCATACCCTGGGGCCTGGGCCGCAACGGCGCCGAGGTGCGCCCCGCCAGCCTGGATGAGTTCCTGGAACACCGCTTCCAGACCGAAAACCTGATAGCTGAAAAACTGGAGGCCGAGTTCCTCGCCACCGGCCGCAAGGTCAGCCTGGTAGGCTGGAGCCTGGGCGGGCTTTATTCAGTGGCTTTGGCCCACCGCTTTCCCCAGTGGGTACGCCAGGTTATTACCCTGGGCACACCCTACGGGGATCCCCGCGGCACCTCTATCTACAACCTGATGGGGCGGGTCTATGACGACAAGGTGGCAGTGGATGAGGCGTCCCTGGCCCGCTGGGTGGCCTATACCTACAGCGGCGGTGAATTGCGGGTGCCGGTGCTGGCCCTGTACAGTGAATCCGACGGCATCGTGGGGGCGGGCATCGCCCGCTGCGAGGGCGACCCCCGCTACGTCACCAACATGGCGGTCATGGCCAGTCACGTGGGTTTTCCCTTCAATCCGCTGGTATTCGCCGTGATCGCCAATCACCTGGTGGAACCACACGAGCGCTGGGCGCTGTGCAAGAGCGATTATATCAGGCCGTTCGTGCGCCTCGTGGACGCCCGGGGCGGCTAGTTGGCGCTGCGCACCAGGTGGGCGTCCTCGATGCGGCGCTTGCGGCGGGTGCGGGGCTGCAGGCGGGCAAACGGCTCCAGGGCCTCGTCGGACCCTTTGGAGGTCGCCTGTTCGCCGGAAAATTTGATACTCCCCAGGAATTCCACCAGGCTCGGCCGGTTATCTTCCAGTCGTTTCATGAGATGCTCGATTAGTTGCAAGTAAAACCCCTCGTATATTACGACTTCAGGCTGTTGCGCGGGTGTGAAAACTGCAGCTGTTTTTTGTGCAAAATGCCTGTGTGCAAACCCGTTTCAGCCCAGCCTGCCCTCCAGCAGGGGCAACACCGCCGCCAGCTCCGGTTTATTGGCCCGGATCTCCGCCAGGCTCAGTCCCTCGAGCTCGTGCGGGAACACCAGCCAGTCGTCGGTCCGGTGCAGGAAATAGTCCGGGTCGCGGCCGGTGCGGTTGTTGCCGGGTTTGAAGTAGGGGGTGGCGATGCGGATGTCCGGCGTCGCCACCCCGCAGGCCCGGCGCAGGTCGGTGATGACCTGTTGCAGGGACAGGCCGGTATCGTGCACGTCGTCCACCAGCAGCAGGCTGTCGCGCGCCTCCAGTTGATCAACGAGCTGGTCCAGGCCGTCGACCCGTATGGTCTCCTCGCGCTGTCCTATTCCCGTGTAGGAACTGGTGCGAATCGCCGCGTGGTCCGTCTCTACGCCGAGCACCTGCAACAACTCGTGTACCGCGATGGCCACGGGCGTGCCCCCGCGCCAGACCCCGATCACCCAGGTGGGCCGGAAGCCGCTCGCGAATACCTGGGCGGCCAGCGCGAAAGCGTCTGCCAGCAGTTGTTGCGGGGAGATGTATTGTTTGCTCATGCCGAGGTCCCGGGCCGGATTGTGATGCCGGGTGCAGGTTACCACAGGGTGCCGGGCGGTGGTGGCCGTATCGGGCGGCCGCTATAATCGCGCCTCACCTGCAAAGGACTGACCATGAAACCAGCCGGATACCCTGTCGAGCCCGCACACCTGTGGGAGCATTTCTACCAGATCACCCGGATACCCCGGCCCTCCAGGCAGGAGGCTGCGGTGCGCCAGTATGTGATCGACCTCGCCCGGCAGGGCGGCCACCCCTGGCGGATGGACGAGGCCGGCAACCTGGCGGTATCTATCGCCGCCAGTGCGGGCCGGGCGGACCGGCCCGCGGTGATTATCCAGAATCACCTGGACATGGTGACCGTGAAAACCGGGGACAGGGACCACGATTTTTCAACCCAGCCCCTGAGCCTGCAGGTCGTGGATGGCTGGGTGCGGGCGGACCGGACTACCCTCGGGGCCGATAACGGGGTGGGCTGCGCCGCGGCGCTGGCGTTGATGACCGACACCACCGTGGCGCACCCGCCGCTGGAACTGCTGTTCACGGTGGATGAGGAGACCGGGCTGGGCGGTGCGCTCAACCTTGACCCCGCACTGTTGTCCGGCTCCCTGATGCTCAACCTGGATACCGAGGACTGGCACGAATTGTACGTGGGTTGCGCCGGCGCCGGCGGCTGGGATCTGCAGCGGTCTTTCGCGACGGAACCGCTGCCTGCGGGCGCGGAGCGGTGGCAGCTGACACTCAAGGGCCTGGCGGGAGGCCATTCCGGTATCCAGATTCACCAGCAACTGGGCAATGCCATCAAGTTGCTGGGGCAGTGCCTGGCCGGGGTGCCCGGGGTGCAACTGGCCCACTTCGAGGCCGGGGTGGCGCACAACGTCATTCCGCGCGAGGGCAGCCTGGCCTTCTGTTGCCCCGCCGGGACCGGGGCGGGCTTGCAGGCGCAGCTGCAACAGTTGCGGGACCAGTGGCTGGGGTATTTGCCCGCGGCGGACAGTGCCCTCGAGCTCAGCCTGCAGCCGGCCGCCCTCGACCGCGTGCTGGGGACCGGGGATACCCGGACCCTGCTGGACATGATCGCGCTGTTTCCCCACGGCGCCCAGGCCTATAACCTGGTGCAACCGGCGGAGCTGGTCGACCTCAGTTTCAATTTCGCACGGCTGGTGCTGGCGCAGGGTGAATTGAAAATGGTGTGCAGTTTCAGGTTTTTCAACGAGGCCCAGAGCCTGCCGCTGCAGCAGCAGGTGCTGGGACTGGCCCGGGTGTTTGGCCTGGAGCACAGCTCCGCGGTCTCCTACCCGGGCTGGCAGCCGGATTTCGACAGCCCCCTGCTGGCGCGCGCATCGGCCCTGCACGAGCGCCTGTTCGGCCAGCGCCCCGCGGTCAAGGCCATTCACGCGGGCCTTGAGTGCGGAATTTTGAAAGGCAAGAAACCGGACCTGGATATACTCTCCTTCGGGCCCACGATACGCGGCGCGCACTCTCCGACCGAGCGCCTGCAGATCGATACCGTGGCACCCTTCTGGCAGTTCCTGACGGCCTTGCTGGCAGAGCTGTAACATATTCGCCGGGGCGCGCCGCCCCGGCCCCGACATACCACAATGGAGCAAGACCGATGCTGGACAAACTCGAACGCCTGCCGGCGGATAGCATTCTCGGCCTCGCGGCGGCCTGCCGCGCGGACCCGAACCCCTCCAGGGTCGACCTGACGATAGGTATCTACATGGATGAGCAGGGTTTGTGCCCGGTGTTCGACGCGGTGCGCCAGGCGCAGCAGGCGCTGGTGGCCGAGGAGGTAACCAAGGCCTATATGCCCCCCGCCGGTGACGAGGCGTTCATCCAGGGCATGCAGCGCCTGGTGCTGGGGGACGGGAGCAGCGCGCTGCGCGACAAGCGGGTTGGCGGTGTGCAGGCACCGGGCGGCTGCGGCGCGCTGCGCATCGGCGCCGAG
>JAOUDU010000559.1 GCA_029859085.1 Gammaproteobacteria bacterium
CGGCGGCGGCACTGGAGAACAATACCACGAACAGCACCAGGTAAAGCCTTTGCTTGCGTATGGGATGCATTACTTGCCCTCGTTACCTGGAATCTGACCATGTTGTTGCCGCTTTTGTTCCGCGGACAGCCGGCGCAGTATATTGCGTCGCCTGCGGCGCGGTGCAAGCAGTATCAGCGCGACGACCACAAGGCAGATGGCGTAGGCCGACCAGACGTAAGGGCCGTGGCCATCCATGGACAGGGCCGCACTGAGGCTGTCGAAGTACATCAGCTGCGATACCCCAGCGCCAGTTTCTTCACCCAGCCGGTCCTGGCTTCACGCTCGAGGATTTCAGCGCGCATATTCATCAGCAGGCAACAGGTGAACAGCGCGTAGAAAGAGGCGATCATCAGCAACAGCGGATACAGCATGCTGGGGTCGATGGTGGTGTCGCCGGTCATTTTGATGGAGGCCGGCTGGTGCAGGCTGTACCACCAGTCGACGGACTTGTAGATTATCGGGATATTGACCATGCCCACCAGGGTCAGCACGGCGCAGGCCTTGCCCGCCGCTTCCTTGTTGTCATAGGCCTCGTACAGGGCCACGACACCCAGGTACAGGAACAGCAGGATCAGCATCGAGGTGATCCGGGCGTCCCACACCCACCAGGTACCCCAGGTGGGCTTGCCCCAGATCGACCCTGTGACCAGCGCGATGAAGGTGAGGGCCGCACCGATCGGGGCGCAGGACTTCATCGCCACGTCGGCCATTTTCATCTTCCAGATCAGGCTGACCGCCCCGGCAATGGCCATCACGTAATAACCCGCCAGGGCGACCGCCGCCGCGGGCACATGGATATAGATAATGCGATAGCTGTTGCCCTGGCGAAAATCCGGTGCGGTGTACAGCAGGCCCCAGGTCACCCCGACGCACAGGGCGACGATGGTGACGGGTAAGAGCCAGCGCAGGATGGTCCCGGCGATGCGATACAGCCACGGCGGGGAACCCAGTTTATGAAAGAAGGACCACATAAGGGCGGCAATTATACAGTGTGATCGGGGTCGCCCCACAACCGGAAGGTGAAATTAAACTTGATATAACTCAAACCTGTCTCAAGCATCGACACTGATCCTCAGGCCGGCGGCGATCGCCAGCGGCGCCAGCGCGATCGCGAGGCACAGCATCGCGGCGATAATCGCGAGGTAGGGCGTGGCGGGAATACCCAGCACCGCGTTGCGCACCGCCGCGCTGCCAAATATAAGCACCGGCATGTAAAACGGCAGGATCAGCAGGGAGATCAGCATCCCGCCGCGCTTCAGGCCCACGGTAAGGGCCGCCCCGATGCCCCCCACCAGGCTCAGCACGGCGGTGCCCAGCAGCAGGCTGGCCACCAGCACCCCCACTGCCGGCGCCGACAGGTTCAGCATCAGGGCAAAGACCGGGGACACCAGGGCCAGCAGCAACCCGGTCAGCAGCCAGTGAGCCCCGATATAGGCCAGCACCGACAGGAACAGGGGCTGGGGCGCGAGCAATAGCTGCTCCAGGCTGCCGTCTTCGAAATCACTGCGAAACACCGTGTCCGAGGTGAGCAGGTTGGACAGCAGGGCGATGATCCACAGGATCCCGGGGGCGAAGCCGGCCAACTGGTCCGGTGCCGGCCCGAGCCCCAGGGGAAACAGCGCCACCACCATCGCGAAAAACAACAGGGGATTGCCGATCTCGATCGGGCGCCGCACCGCCAGGGTCAGCTGCCGGCGCAGCAGGACCAGGCAAAACCTGGCCGGGCCGGGAGCCTGCGCCACCGCGCTCACGCCAGCAGGCCCTCGGTGAGGCTCAGCACCTGTACCCGGCAGGCGACCCGCAGTACCTGGTGGGAGGTCAGCACCACCGCCCCGCCGCGCCCGACGTGTTCAACCAGCAGCGTCTCCAGCTCTGCCACACCGCCCTTGTCGATAGCGGTAAAGGGTTCGTCCAGCAGCCACAGCGGGCAGTGTGAAAGGTACAGTCGCGCCAGGTTGACCCGGCGGTGCTGTCCCGCGGACAGGGCATGGCTGGGGACATCCTCGTAACCGTACAGGCCGACCCTGGCCAGCGCCTCCTCGATCTGCCCGTCGTTGTAGGCAGCCTCCCCGGCCACATGCCAGGCGAGGTTCTCCCGGGGCGTCAGCAGGGCTTTAACCGCGGGATGGTGGCCCAGGTACAGCAGCGGTGTGCGGCGTTCCACCCTGCCGCTGAAACCGTAGCGGGAGAGGCCGGCGAGTATGCGCAGGAGGCTGGTTTTACCGGCCCCGTTGGGGCCATCGACCTGCAGCAACTGGCCGGGCGACACCTCGAAGGCCAGGTCCCGGAACAGTTCCCGGCCGCCCCGCTCCAGGCAGAGGTCGTAAACCGCCAGCAGGGAGTCGCCCGGCCCTTGAGGCACTAAAGGTTGACCACGCGGATGGCGGGGACGTAGAGCTCGGTGTCCTCCTCGATGGCGGCTGCGCCGGGGATCGCGGGATCTGCCCGCAGCGAGGCGAAATCGAACAGCGCCTTATCCCCCAGTTGCGAGGGGGCGACATTACAGATGCTGCGGAAGATGCTCTCGGTGCGGCCCGGGTACTGGCGCTCCCAGGCTGCCAGCATGTTCTTGACCTGCACCCGCTGCAGGTTTTCCTGGGAGCCGCACAGGTTGCAGGGGATGATCGGGAATTCCTTGTAACGGGCGTAGCGATCCAGGTCCTTTTCCTTGCAGTACGCCAGGGGGCGGATCACCACGTTGTTGCGGTCATCGCTCAGCAGCTTGGGGGGCATGGCCTTGAGCTTGCCGTTGAAAAACATATTGAGGAACAGGGTTTCGACAATATCGTCCCGGTGGTGGCCC
>JAOUDU010000034.1 GCA_029859085.1 Gammaproteobacteria bacterium
TTCGCCCCTCTGATGTCAACGTACCCCAGTCCGCGCTCAAGGATATGGAGCGCGACGCCGAGCGCCTGTACGAGCTGATCTGGCGCCAGTTTGTCGCCTGCCAGATGCCCGACGCGGAATATATTTCCACCGTCGTGACGGTCAGCGCCGGCGATTACCAGTTGAATGCCAAGGGCCGGATCGTCAAATTCGACGGTTTCACCCGGGTCCAGGTACCCGCAGGGCGCAAGGGTGAGGATACGGTACTGCCCGATATGAAAGAGGGTGAGGTGCTGGCGCTGGACAAGCTGGATCCGTCGCAGCATTTCACCAAGCCCGCTCCCCGTTACGGCGAGGCCAGCCTTGTGCGCGAGCTCGAAAAACGCGGTATCGGTCGCCCCTCCACCTACGCCTCGATTATTTCGACAATCCAGGACCGGGGTTACGTGAGGCTGGAGAACAAGCGTTTCTACGCGGAAAAAATGGGCGAAATCGTCACCCAGCGATTACAGAAGAGCTTCGCCGAATTGCTCGACTACGGCTTTACCGCCTCGATGGAAGCCCACCTGGACGAGGTGGCCCAGGGCAAACTGGAGTGGCGCGAGCTGCTGGATACGTTTTACGGGGAATTCAGCACGCTGCTGGAGAAGGCGGGCGAGCCGGAACCGGTTGGGATGCAGCCCAACGAACCCACCATGACGGACATTCCCTGCAGCAAGTGCGGCCGTCCGATGCAGATTCGCACCGCGAGCACCGGCGTGTTCCTGGGTTGCTCCGGCTACGCGTTGCCGCCAAAGGAGCGCTGCAAGCAGACCATCAACCTCACCCCCGGCGAGGAGGCGATCCGGGAGGATGCGGACGATGAGGCCGAGTCGCGGCTGCTGCGTACCAAGCATCGCTGCAAGCTCTGCAAGACCGCGATGGACAGTTACCTGATAGACGAGTCGCGCAAGTTACATGTCTGCGGCAACGGGCCAGACTGCCCGGGATTTGAGGTTGAGACCGGCAAATTCAAGATCAAGGGCTACGACGGGCCGATCATCGAGTGCGACAAGTGCGGCGCCGACATGCAATTGAAGACAGGGCGCTTCGGCAAATACTTCGGCTGTACCTCCGAGGCCTGCAAGAATACCCGCAAACTGCTGCGCAACGGAGAGGCGGCACCACCCAAGATGGATCCGGTACCCATGCCGGAGCTGGCCTGCCAGAAAGTGGAGGACCACTACATCCTGCGCGACGGCGCGGCGGGCCTGTTCCTGGCCGCCAGCCAGTTTCCGCGCAACCGCGAAACCCGGGCGCCGTTTGTTGACGAGTTACTGCCGCACCAGGAAGCGATCGATCCTAAGTACGCGTTCCTGTTCAGTGCGCCGGTGTCGGACCCGGAGGGGAACCGGGCGCAGGTCCGCTTCAGTCGCAAGACGAAGGAGCAGTACGTAATGACCGAGGTCGACGGCAAGGCTACAGGCTGGAAGGCTTTCTATCGCAAGGGCAAGTGGCAGGTCGAATCCTCGGGCAGCACTGGCGGCAGCGGGACTCGCAAGCGCTCTTGAGCGGCGCCCTGACCGACAGTCGCGCCCGGGCCAACCGTGAACTCTACCTAGCGAGGATAGTGCTCGGCGGCTGGCGCCGGGAACTCGACAGGCAGCTGGTGCCGGCCGGCACCCTGGCCCAGGCTTTCCAGGGTGGCGCCAGGGCACACCTCGTGGCCGCATACGGCTGGTTCCTGCTCGCGATCTGCCGGACCGGGCTGCCCGCCGCGGGCATTCCACGCGGTTGCGCGGAGCTTCCGACGATGCCACAGGGGCAGGTTTACCCGCCGGAAATCAACGAATTCCGCCAGCTGGAGGCCGCTGGCTGGCTCGGGGAGATGCTGCGCGATGCGCCCGAGGAGGTGCCGGCGATTCGACGGCCGGGTAATCTCGCCATCGAACCCGGGAACCTGCCCGCCCTGGAACAGGTCGAAAACTGGTTGGACCGGCTGGAAGCACTGATAGAGCGTATGGGCGATTCGCTGGACGAATGCTAGTGCTCCCACCAGATAACTTATCAGGTGGTTGCAGCACTGTTACCCTGTTAGAATGAAGGCGCACATTCAGCAACCAGGGGTAATTTGAATGTCTGCATCTCTGTTGGAGATTGTCGATCTGGGAGATGGTGAAATCGTCCTGCAACGTGCGGATGCCGACTCCGAACCACTGGTATCCATCCGTTTCTCTGACGAATCGCGTGTATACCTTATGGACAACGGGCTCGAGGTCGCCAAGGCGATGATCCAGGCCGGGATCCAGGCGGCGGCTGCGATTGCCGAACAGGTGGAGCAGGAGACGGCGACGGGCACCACCGCGCGCATGCTGCACTGATTAAATGCTCCAACCACCCCATAAGTCCGGACCAGTGCCAGGCTTACCAGGTGGTTGCAGCACTATCCGCGCCGCAGCACCCCGACACTGATCCCCTCGATCGCAAACGCCCGCTCCCTCAGGTCGACCCTGATGGGCTCGTAGTCGGGGTTCTCCGGCAGCAGTTCCAGCAGGTGTTTTTGCCCGGTACGGCGCAGGCGCTTGACCGTGACTTCATCCTCGATCCGCGCGACCACGATGTCGCCGTTATTGGCTTCCCGGGTACTGTGTACCGCCAGCAGGTCGCCATCGAGAATTCCCACATCGACCATGCTGTCGCCCTGTACCACCAGGAAGTAGTCCGCCCGTGGCTTGAAGAAGGTCGGCGGCAGGTCGCAGTACTCCTCGATATTCTGCTCCGCCAGCACCGGGTCTCCCGCTGCAACCCGGCCCACGATGGGGATGCCGGCACTTTCGGGCAACCGGATACCGCGGGATGCGCCGGCGATCATCTCGATGGCACCCTTGCGGGCCAGTGCCTTGAGATGTTCCTCCGCGGCGTTCGCGGACTTGAAACCCAGCTCGCGGGCGATATCGGCGCGGGTGGGGGGGTAGCCCGTCTGGTCGATATGCTGGCGAACCAGATCGAGCACTTGCTGTTGGCGCGAGGTGAGCTTTTCCATCACAGGTACCGTGGTTATTTATACAGGTGCTGTGATTATATACAGTATTGGCGCGCCGGCACAACTGCCTCCCGGGCGGGAGAGCAGCAGGGAAAATACCACCCCCGGGGGGAAGTCAGTAATCGTCGACCCCGTACATGGTATCGGGCTCGATAAAACTGAGGGGGCTGGTCCACTCCTCGGGGTGATAGGGCAGGTCGGGGTCCAGCAGGTCCTCGTCGTCCAGCTCGAAAGCCGAACGCCAGTCCTCCGGCGCCGCCGCGCGCTGGGGCATCATTTCCCGCCAGGCGTCCAGGTCGAACTCCGCCACTTCGCCATCCAGGTACTGGATTTCAATCGAAAGGGAATCGGGATCCCAGTCGACGACTTCGAACAGCGCGTCTATCTGCGTGTCCTTGTACCATTTGCCCACAATCGGGTGCTGCATTTTCATTTTCTTCATCGCCTTTCTTCCCTCTGGCAAATCAAAATAACATGCTGGCATCGCCTGTCCATTATGGGAAATAGGCATATAGATTGAACTTCAAATTCCGTTCATTTTTCGCATAAATGTTTTCAAAAGAGATCAAGCGGTTGCGCGCTATATCAAGAGTTGACTTAAGGCTGCTATCGCTTTTATATACCCATTGTGTGCTGATTGGCGGTGTCTGAAATAAAAAATGGGTCTAAAAAACCCCTTGCCGGGCTTGAATTCAAGCCGGCTCGTCGCGTGTCGTGAAATACAATGAAATGGCTCTCTGTACCTGGTTGCCACCAGTGAAACATCTGTTCCCGGAGCATTACACATGAAGCAGCTCGGTATCATAGGCGGCACCGGTGTCAGTGACCTTGACGGTCTCGCCAGGGTGGCCTCGCACCGGCCCGATACACCCTTTGGCGCGAGCTCCGGGGCGATAGAAGAGGGCCTGCTCGACGACTGCCGCGTATTTTTCCTGCAGCGCCATGGCAGGCCGGCGCTCATCCCCCCGCACCTGGTGAACTATCGCGCCAACCTGTGGGCGCTGCAGTCGCTGGGGGTCACCGAGATCGTCGCGATCAATGCTGTGGGCGGTATCGCGGCGGCCATGCAACCCGGGGTGCTGGTGATCCCGGACCAGCTCGTCGATTACACCTGGGGGCGGGAGCACACCTTTGATGACGGCAGCGACGGCCAGCTCCGGCATATCGATTTCACGGAACCCTACAGCCGCGAACTGCGCATGGCGCTGCTGGCGGCGGCCCGCAGCTGCGATATCGCATGCCAGGGCGCAGCGGTCCACGGTGTCACCCAGGGCCCGCGGCTGGAAACGGCGGCCGAAATCCGCCGGATGGCGGCGGATGGCTGTGACGTGGTGGGTATGACCGGTATGCCGGAGGCGTCCCTGGCGCGGGAACTCGGCCTCGCCTACGCCTCGGTGTGCATGGTGGTGAACCCCGCGGCGGGCCTGGGGCAGGAGCCGATCTCGCTGGCGATGATGCGGGAGATCCTGGAGCGGGAGGCGGGTGTAGTGGCGCGCCTGCTGCGGTCCCTGGTGGGGCAGCGCTACCGCCGCTGATTATCCGCCCTGGCTTGCGCCCGGAACCTCACCCAGTGCGCTCGCCTCCTCCACCGCGATCGCGCCCAGCTGCTCCGCCGTGACCGCTGTGAACTTGATGATCATGCCCAGCATCGGGTGGTCGATATAGTGAATCTCGCCGCTGCGCATGCGCCGCGTCTGCTGCAGCAGTACCGCGTGCCGGTATGGGTAGACCGGCGCCACGACCTCTTCTGCGGTCTCGGCTCCCATACCCTCCGGGACCTCGCCCTCGATACCAGTCACGGCCGCCGCGCCCCCGGTCGCAGCACCCGCGGCAGTCCCTGCGACTGCAGTATTTCCGGCGGGATCCGCTTCCACACCGGCCTCCGCAGCGCCGTCAGTCGGCGAGGCGGCGGTCATATCGCCCATCGCCGAGGCCACGTCGATGACCTGCTCTTCCTCGATGACCAGCGATGGCGGGCCGAAAGGGGGGGCGGGCATCCGCCAGGTCCCCGGGAGGTATTCGCCGGCGGTGTTGAGCCACAGGTTGGTTTCCACCTGGAGGTAGCGGGACAGGTACAGCTTGATTGTGCCCTGCAGCCGCGGCCACTGCCGGGTGTCGCCGGAGCGATCCAGCACGATGGGCAGGCTGCTCGCCTCCGCGGCCACCGGTTGCACCCAGGTTTCGTGAAACAGGAGTGAGTAGCGCCCGCTGCGCTGCATCAGCGCCGCCTTGCCGCTCAATTCCTGGTAGCTGCGGGGCAGCAGGACGAAGGGTCGCGGCAGGGATGGCGGGGCCGCTACCGGCAGGGACACCCCGGGGCCCGCAGCTGTGGTTTCGCCGGCTGCGGGCTGGGGAGAGCCGGTCACCGGTTCGGAGTACACGGGTTTCAGCGGCGCGGGTGCAGTGCCGGGCGCGGGGGCAGCCTGCCCGCTGGCCGGGGCGGTTGCCGCGGGCCACTGCCCGGGTGCGGCGCCCTCGCCCGGCACAGGGCCGGTGAGCACCGTGATGATCTGCCGGCCGTACTCGTCAATAATGCTTTCGCCGCCAAATTCATCCCGGTTCCCGACGACCTGTGCCGGGTCCACCAGGAAGCGCGATGCGGTTGGGTAGGCGAGGGTCGGCGTGGGATCCCACTGTTCGGGACTTCCGGCGCCGGCCGGCTGTGCGGTCGATTCGTTCGCGAATACCAGCACCTCCACCCGGAACCAGCGCTGGTCCTGTGCCAGGCCGGTGGCGCTGCCCAGCAGGGCGAGTGCAGCGAGTGCAGGGGTGATCAGCTTGACTGTTAATGTAGGCATCAGGCGGCGTTTTCCGTGGCGTCGTTGGCAAATAAATCCAGCAGTTGTTCGACATACTGCTGGCGCTCCCGGTTATCCGGCAGCTGTCGTTGGAAGCGCAGGCGAGTTCCCCCTGCGAGTTTATACGTACGGGGATCGGACTGGACCAGCTTCACGAGGCTGATGGGGTGAACCCGGGTGTTGGTGTTGAAGTCGATACTACCACCCTCCGGGCCCGCTTCAATGGCGCGGATGCCCAGTTGCTGTGCCCGCAGTCGCAGCTGCGAAACCGTGAACAGGTTTTTCACCTGCCCCGGCAGCAGGCCGAAGCGGTCGATCATCTCCACCTGCAGGTCCCGCAGCTCACCGTCGTCGGCGGCAGCGGCTATGCGCTTGTACAGGATGAGCCTGCTGTTGATATCGGGCAGGTAATCCTCGGGTATCAGCGCCGGCATATGCAGTTTTATTTCCGAGCCCTGTTCCAGCGGCCCGTCCACGTCGGGAATCTCCCCGCGCTTCAGTGCGGCCACCGCGCGTTGCAGCATCTGCATGTACAAGCCGAAGCCGACACTGTGAATCTGGCCGCTCTGCTCGTCTCCGAGCAGTTCGCCGGCGCCGCGAATTTCCAGGTCGTGGGTGGCCAGCAGGTAGCCCGCACCCAGGTCACCCGCGGCCTCGATGGCCTCCAGCCGTTTGCCCGCATCGGGCGTTATAGCCGAGCGGGGAGGGCACATCAGGTAGGCGTAGGCCTGGTGGTGTGAACGCCCCACGCGGCCGCGCAACTGGTGCAGCTGGGCGAGGCCGAACTTGTCTGCGCGCTCGATGATGATGGTGTTGGCATTGGGAATATCTATGCCCGTCTCGATAATCGTTGTGCACACCAGGATATGGTGGCGCTGGTGGTAGAACGAGGACATTACCTGTTCGAGCTGGGTTTCGCGCATCTGGCCGTGCGCGACGCCGATGCTCAGGTCCGGCAGCAGTTCCCGCAGCTTGCGGGCGGTTTCCTCGATGGTCTTGACCTCGTTGTGCAGGTAGTAGACCTGGCCGCCGCGCAGGGTCTCCCGCAGCACCGCCTCCTTCACCAGGCCGATGTTGTGCTCCCTGACGAAGGTCTTGATGGATAGTCGCCGCGCCGGCGGGGTGGCGATAATGGACAGGTCGCGCATGCCTCCCATGGCCATATTCAGGGTCCTGGGAATGGGTGTGGCGGTGAGGGTCAGCACGTCCACCTCGGAGCGCAGGGCCTTGATGGCCTCTTTCTGCTTGACCCCGAAGCGATGCTCCTCGTCGATGATCAGCAGTCCCAGGTCGGCGAAGCGAAAATCAGTCTGCAGCAGCTTGTGGGTGCCGATGAGGATATCGGTCTTGCCTGCCGCCACGCGGCGCGTGACTTCGGCCAGTTCCTTCGACGACCTGAAGCGGGAGACCACCTCGATGTTGACGTCCCAGCCGGCAAAGCGGTCGCTGAAGGAGTTGAAGTGCTGCTGGGCCAGCAGGGTCGTGGGAACCAGCACGGCGACCTGCTTGTTGTTGCCGGTGGCGAGGAAAGCGGCCCGCATCGCGACCTCGGTCTTGCCGAAGCCGACGTCGCCGCAGACCAGGCGATCCATCACCCGGGGGCTCTGCATATCCGCGATAACCGCGTCGATGGTCGCCTGCTGGTCCGGGGTCTCCTCGAAGGGAAAGCCAGCGGCGAATTGCTCGTAATCCTGCTGCAGGGGCGCAAAGGCAAAACCCTCCCGGGCCTCGCGCCGGGCGTATACCTCCAGCAACTGGGCCGCCACGTCGCTGGCCTTTTCGCTGGCCTTGCGGCGGGCCTTTTCCCACTGGTCCGAACCCAGCCTGTGCAGCGGCGCCAGGTCCGGGTCGGAACCGGCATAGCGACTTACCAGGTGCAGTGATGCGACCGGCACGTACAGGCGCGAGCCCTCGGCGTATTCCAGGGCGAGGAATTCCGCCTCCTGGTCGTCGACCGTCAGGGTCTGCAGGCCGATATAGCGACCGACGCCGTGTTCGAGGTGTACCACCGGCACGCCCTCGCGCAGCTCGTTGATGTCGCGGAAGACGTTGGCAACCGCCGTGTCCTCGGCCTGCCGGCCGCGGCGCCGGCGGCGCTGGGCCACGCGGTCGCCGAACAGCTGTGCCTCGCACACCAGGGTGGGCAGGCCCGGGCCGAAATACATGCCCCGGTCGAGCGGGGCGGTGGCGATGGCAAACTCCGCGCCCGAGGCGATGAACGCATCCCAGTCCCGGGCCTCCGGCGGCTCCAGGCCGTGCTCCCGCAGTGACTCAAGCAGTATCTCGCGACGGCCCGCCGACTCGGCGCACAGCAATACCGGCCCCTGGTGTTCGCGCATGAAATGCACCAGCTGCTCGGTGGGCGACTGCCTGCGCTGGTCCGACGCCAGGCTCGGCGGCGGCCTGACCCCGGTCTGCTGGTGCACCGGTGCATCGGGGCTGTGGCGCAGTTCGAGTACCGCGTACCTGCCCAGGATCTGGTAGAGCTCTTCGACCGGGGTGAAGCCGCGCCCGGGGGGCAGCAGCGGGCGGCGGGGATCGATGCCGTACTCCTCGAACCGGGTAGTGACCTCATCCCAGAAGTGGCGGGCGCTGCCATGATGGTCGCCGCTGGTGATAATCGCGGTATTGTCCGGCAGGTAGTCAAACAGGGTGGCGCATCGTTCGAAAAACAGCGGCAGGTAATATTCACATCCGCCAGGACTGCGCCCCGCGCTGACCTCGACATAGACCGGGCACTGGTCGGGATCCGTATCGAAGCTGTCGTACCAGTTCATCTGGAAGCGGCTGATCGCGCCCCGGTCAAGGGGGTACTCCCGGGCCGGCAGCAGGTTGATCGCATCCACCTTGTCCACGGTGCGCTGGGTCTCCGGGTCAAAGGTGCGCAGGCTGTCGACCTCGGCATCGAGCAGGTCGATCCGGTAGGGCAGCTTGCTGCCCATCGGGTAAATGTCGAACAGCGAGCCCCGCAGCGCGAACTCACCGTGCTCGTATACCGTCTCCACGTTGGCGTAGCCGTTACGCTGCAGGTCGCGGCGGAAAGCGTCGATATCAAGGGTCTGGCCCGCCTGGAGCACAAGGCTGGAGGCGGCGATATAGTCGGTGGGTGCGAGCCTGTGCATCAGGGTCGGGATCGGCACCACCAGGATACCTGCGTTCATGCGGCGCAGCCGGTGCAGGGTATGCAGGCGTTCGGAGATGATGTCCTGGTGGGGCGAAAAGTTGTCGTAGGGCAGGGTCTCCCAGTCGGGAAACGCCAGGATTTCGGTGTCTTGCGCCAGGAAAAAGGGCAGCTCCCGCTCCAGCGCCAGGGCCGAGCTGGTGTCCGCGGTGATCACCAGCAGCAACTGGCCGGGGCGGGCCAGCTCGGCAATGCAGCGCGCTTCGGCACAGCCCGCGAAGGGCCCCAGCGCGGTGCGGGTGGCGCTCCGGCTGGGCCAGGGCGTGTTTTTTACCAGTGTGGAGAACATAGGCCTTGGATTAGGGGTGGCGAGGCGGTCCGGGTGGGGCGCTATTGTAGCGTCAAGCAGCTGTCGAGCTCCAGCGAAGACGGACCGGCCCGGGTTCAAAAGAGGCAATAGCAACTTGCACCCCCCTGATGCTCCGACGATAATACCCAGCCCCCGGCCCGCGCCCTCAAAGGAAGGTAGCCCAAAGTGACCCAACGCAAGCGACCACGTCCCGATGATTACTTCAAAAACTGGAAAGAGCGCGAGGCGCTGGCCGAGGGGATGATCCCGCTCGTGGGCCGCCTGTCCCGGGAAAAGAACGTGAAGTGCTATATGTATGGCAGGACACTGGTTAACAGATCGGTGCTGCAGATCATGAAGGACCACCGCTATGTGCGGCAGGTCGAGGGCAACGAGCTGTCCGAGTTCGAGACGTATCCGGTGTTTACCCATCTGGCCGGGCTCGACCTCGGCCCGGCCCATATCGACGTGGGCCGGCTGGCGGTGCGTTACCAGGAGGAGGGCATCGGCGCCGGTCTGAGCCTCGAGCAGTACATCGAGCGCGAGCTGGCGGACCTTATCGGCAACAAGGTCAAGCCCCTGGAGCAGCCCCAGGACGTGGTGCTGTATGGTTTTGGCCGTATCGGCCGGCTGATGGCCCGTATCCTGATCGAAAAGACCAACGGCGGCGACTGCCTGCGCCTGCGCGCCATCGTGGTGCGCAAGGGCAAGGCCCCCAACGACCTGGTCAAGCGTGTGAGCCTGTTGCGCCGGGACTCGGTGCATGGCGCTTTTGACGGTACCATCCGGGTGGACGAGGAGCGGCAGTCATTTATCGCCAATGGCAACGAGGTGAAGGTGATCTACGCCGACGCCCCGGACAACATCGATTACACCCAGTACGGCATCAACAACGCGATAATCATAGACAATACCGGCGCCTGGCGCGACGAGGCGGGGCTGTCCCAGCACCTCAAGAGCAAGGGGGCGAGCAAGGTTATCCTGACGGCCCCGGGCAAGGGCAACCTGAAAAATATCGTCGCCGGTATCAACAGCGACCAGATCGAGCCCTCCGACACGATCATCTCCGCCGCATCCTGCACCACCAACGCGATCGCTCCGCCGCTCAAGGCCATGGACGACGAGTTCGGTATCGTCGCCGGACACGTGGAGACCGTGCACGCCTATACCAACGACCAGAACCTGACGGACAACTACCACAAGGCGTCCCGCCGCGGCCGCAGCGCGCCGCTTAACATGGTCATTACTGAAACAGGGGCCGCCAGCGCCGTGGGCAAGGTGCTGCCCCAGCTGCAGGGCAAGCTCAGCGGCAACGCCATTCGGGTGCCCACGCCCAATGTCTCGATGGCCATCCTCAACCTCACCCTGGAAAAGGCAGTCACCAGGGAGGAGGTAAACGAGTTCATGCGCAACCAGGCGCTGCATTCGACCCTGCGCAGGCAGATTGATTACTCCGGCTCGCCCGAGGTGGTTTCCACTGATTTCGTCGGCTCCCGGCACGCCTGTATTTTTGATGCCCAGGCCACTATCGCCAATGGCAAGCAGGTGGTGATGTACCTCTGGTACGACAACGAATTCGGCTACAGCTGCCAGGTGCACCGTGTGCTGGAGCGCATGGCCGGCATACATTTCGCCGTTTACCCGAAGGAGGGCTGATTCGCCGCCCGATTCCCGCTGTCTTTAGCCCGTGCTGTGAAACATTACCGATGGGGTTTGTTGACATCCGTAAAACTGGTTCCGAATCCGAGAAGCGGGGGCTGTCCGGTGGTGTTTTATGGAGCCATTCCGCTATAATGCGCGCGGTCTGGCTTCCGTCACGCACCGCTACAGTGTGCACACGGGGCTCTCGCCCCCAGGACGGCTACAGCCCACCCACAATCGTTCAGTTTCTTTAGGCAGATCCTATGGTCAAGATCAAGCGGGGCATGGACATTCCTATCCAGGGAGCTCCCCAACAGGTAATAGAGGACGCACCCGCGGCGCGCGCCGTTGCTTTGGTGGGCTTTGACTATGTGGGCATGAAGCCGACGATGGAAGTACGGGAGGGCGAGCGGGTCAAGCTGGGCCAATTGCTCTTTACGGACAAGAAGACCGAGGGCGTGCGCTACACAGCCCCTGCCAGCGGCACTGTCTCCGCCATTAACCGTGGCGCCAAGCGAGTCCTGCAGTCCGTCGTCATTGACGTCGAGGGCGATGAGGCCGTGGCGTTCCCGAGCTTCACCGCCGATGCCGCGACCGCACTGGATGCCGCCGCCATTCGCGCGCAGCTGAATGAAAGTGGCCTGTGGACCGCACTGCGCAGCCGACCC
>JAOUDU010000560.1 GCA_029859085.1 Gammaproteobacteria bacterium
GGCCACCAAACTGGCGCAACTGTTCCAGCAGAACATCACGAAATTCGATGTTTCCGCGGCGATTATTGCCGCCGGGCCCCGCGCGGACTGAGGCCCCCGCCCGGGACTGATTCCCTTGTTTTCGACGATTGGCGCGCATCCGGCGGTTGCGCGCTGCGATGCCGGCCCCGACCCTGTCACCGCGGCATAAATAGACCTTTTTCTAGTATGTTTATTCTAATTTATTTCCGTACTCTGGCCCTGAACTGGTGGCAACACCCCAGTAAATTCACTATCGGAGAGTTGAATCATGGCTGAAGCATCTACTGTCGGAACCGCACCCAAAGCCGCTGCCAAGCGCAAGGCCGCTGCCAAGCGCAAGCCCGTAACCGCCCGCAAGACCGCCGCCAAGCGCAAGCCGGTCGCCCGGAAGGCTGCCCCCGAATTCGCAACCAAGGCGCAGGAAGCCGGTCGCAATGCATTCCTGGCCAGCCTGGGCTTCTACGGCAAGGCATATGACCAGGCCCAGGAGCAGTTCAGCAGCATCCAGGACCAGCTGGAAGCCCGTCGCAAGAAGGCTGACAAGCTGTACAAGGAACTGGTCAAGCGCGGCCAGAAAGTTGAGAAAGACGCCAAGGTCGCCCTGAAGGACATCGAGCTCCCCAAGCTGGAGCTGGACAGCCTGACCGACCGCAAGAAGCTGGACAAGCAGCTGAAAAAGGTCAAGGCGCGCATTGCAGAACTGAAGGAAACCGTAGGTTTCAGGACCGCCGCGTAAGCGGAACCCATCCAGGACCACTTATCCCCTTCTTCGGGGAATTTCCGGGGCCACAATGTGGCCCCTTTTTTTTGTCTGGTAATCTGGTTAAATGGTCGGTCCTGCACTGTATCCTATCGACCGCGGGCACTTCAGAGGGCTGATTGTTATGAGCGATGAAAAGAGCAAGGTGACCGACAAGGCCAGCGAGATAGCCAAGAATATCTGGCTGGCGGGAGTCGGCGCATACGGCAAGGCTGTGGACGAGGCCCAGGGTCGACTGGAGCGGGCGATGGAGCCGCCCAAGCTGTTCCGGGACCTCGTAAAGGCCGGCAGCGCCCTCGAGGAGGACGCCCGCGGCGCCCTGGAAGCCAGCGCGGCGGCGAAAACCTCGGTGGAGCAGCGTATCAACAGAGTCAGGGAAAACTTCCACATGCAGCGCCCGGCCCGGATCGAGGATATTGCCGCCCTGCAAAAAAAAGTAGAGCAGCTCAGCCGCAAGGTGGACAAGCTGGCCAGGGCCCTGGCGGAAAAAACCCCGGCTGAAAAAACCCCGGGGCGGCGCCGGGCGGCGGTTGCCAAGGTACCCAGCCGCAAGACCGCGGCAAAAACCAGCCGCAAGAAAACGAAACCGGGGCGCGGCAAAAACACCTGATAGCTGCGCTCCGTGAAAACGAGGGACCGTATTCTCGAGACCAGCCTCGCGCTTTTCAACGCCGAAGGCGAAGCGCACACCACCACCATAGACATTGCCAATGAAATGGACATCAGTCCGGGTAATCTCTATTACCACTTCAAGGGCAAGGATCAGATCATCGCAGAGCTGTTCCAGCAATACGAACTGGCGCTGGGCAGCACCCTCACCGCACCCATCGAACAACCACTGAGCGCCGGGAAAGGCCAGGTGGAAAACAACTGGTACTACCTCTACGTGGTGATGGAAGAGATGTACCAGTACCGCTTCCTCTACTACAACCTGGACGACATCCTGCAGCGCTACCCCGATATCCGGAAAAGCTTCAAGCGCCTTATCCAGCTGAAGCGAGCCAGCCTGTTCGCGATCTGCCAGAACCTGCTGCAACAGGAAATCATCGCCGCCCGCGACCAGCAGTTACTGGGGCTGGTCGACAATATGACCCTGACTCTCACGTTCTGGTTCAACTACGACCAATTGCTGCACGATAACCGGGCTCCCGAGGTCACCATTCACCAGGGTGTACTGCAACTGCTCACCATGGTGGCGCCCTACCTCGGGGACAACGAACTCAGCTTCTACCGCGATTGCGAGACTATCTATACGAACCTGCTGCAGGACGTCGGCTAGCCGGTAAAGGCGCTATTTCGGACCCAGCAGGATCACGTCGGCACCGATGATTTCCAGCACGGCACCCTGCTCCCGCGCCCACCACTGCCAGGTCTGCCGGCTGAAAAAACACACGTGGGTGGGATCATTCTTGTAATGCCAGCTGGCGAAGGCCGCGGGATCCCGTACCAGCTTGGTCATGATGCCCAGCCAGCCGCCGGGGCGAAGCAACGACCACAGGCGGGCGAGTTCCGGGCCCGGTCGATGCAGGTGCTCGACCACCTCTGTGGCACAGATAAAGTCGTACTGGCCCAGCAAGGCCGCGGCGTCGGGTTGATAGAAACTGTCGTAGAGGCGAACCTCATACCCGCCTTCGCGCAGCATGCTGGCCAGGGCGGGAGCCGGGCCGCAACCGAAATCCAGGCCGCGGGCTCCCGTCGCCAGGCGCGCCGCCAGGGGCAGCGCCAGCCGGGACAGGAATGCCCGGTAGGCCGGGTCGTCGACCCGGTTCCGGTGCAGGTCATATTCCGCCCGTTCAGCCTGCCGATCGAGATAACTGGAGGCGGGCACAAACACGAGCGCGCAGTCGCCGCAGCGCAGGTAGGGCCGGCGCCGGTCCCGGTGAAACGGCACTATCGCCTCCCCGGCACACAATGGGCAGTGCATCGCCTCTCCCATCTGCTATTATTCCCCGTCACCCCATCAGCTATCCAGCAAGGAGCGTAACATGACCATCAAGGCCGGCGACAAGATTCCCACCTGCACCCTGAAGACAATGGGCGAGAAAGGCCCTGCCG
>JAOUDU010000561.1 GCA_029859085.1 Gammaproteobacteria bacterium
GTGCTCGCCGTTGCCGACCAGTTGGATACGGGGCCGGTCCACCTGGTGGGCCACGACTGGGGCGCGGCAGTCGGCTATACCGCCGCGGCGCTGGCGCCGGACCGGTTCAGCAGCCTGACCGCAATGGCGGTCCCCCACTCCGGTCGGTTCCTGACCGCGATGGCCAGGCACCCGCGGCAACTCGCCCTGTCCTCCTATATGCTGTTCTTCCAGCTGCGCGGCATCGCCGAGCATATGGTGGCGCGCAATGATTACGACTTCATCCGCCGCCTCTGGCGCAAATGGAGCCCGGGCTGGGAGCTGCCTGAGGCGGAAATGCGCGCCGTGATCGCCACCCTGGGCCGGCCGGGCGTGCTGAAAGCGGCCCTGGGTTACTACCGCGCCGCCCTGGATCCCCGGGCGCTGCCCTATACTGCACAGGCCCGGGCCCAGGCAATGTTCCAGGTACCGGTGCCGACCCTGGCCCTCACCGGGGAGAATGATCGCTGTATCGATACCGAGGTTTTCATCGCCACGATGAAAGAGGAAGACTTTCCGCGGGGGCTGGAGACCAGGCAGGTGGCCAACGCCGGGCATTTCCTCCACCAGGAACAACCCGACGTGGTGAACACGATGCTGCTGGAATGGCTGGGCAGGCATCAACACTGATCGGGAGAATTCCGTGCAACCACGCGTGAAAGCGGCACTTCGCTCCCGCGCAGGGGCCATTGACGACACCAGCTCAGCGCTTAAATCATCGGGCGATAGTTGCACTGGACGCCAGCAGTGAGGCATTGCCGCCCGCCGCGGTGGTGTCGATACACACATGGCGCTCCAGGACGCAGTAGTCGGCCAAGGCGCGGTTGGTGACCAGGGCGATGATGGGGCCGTCGCGTGCCGCCAGGGCCTGTCTCAGGGCAACCTGTTCACCCTGCCCACCCCAAAACGCCACCAGTTCGAAACCAGCAAGTTCAGTTAGCGGCGACGGGGCAATACGTCCGTCCAGGCAGTGCTCGCCGCTGGCGCCCGGCGCAATCTCCAGGGCGCCGCAACCATGGGCGCGGGCGACCTGTGCCTGCTCATCCTGCGAGGCCGCGGCCACTTCCGGATAGCGGGTAAAGCGCCGCAGGTAGTTCGGCCCCCCCGCCTTGGGACCCGTACCCGAGAGGCCCTCGCCGCCGAAGGGCTGGGAACCCACCACCGCACAGATCTGGTTGCGGTTGACATAGGTGTTGCCGGCCTTCACCAGGCGGGTCAGGGTTTCCACCCGATCGTCGATTGGTTCCTTTTTTTAAACGACATTCGAGCAACGGGATGTTGGGGTAAATGAGTAAATCCGGAGCCTGGTTTTACCCACCCACACCCATCACAAATATCAGTGCCACTGCGATCGGCACCGGCCAGCGCACCAGGAATCGCCAGGCTTTGTAGACCGGGCCATCGGGCAAGCCGAGTTCTTCGAGTGAAGCTTTGCGGCTGACGAACCAGCCGGCGAACAGGGCGATAGCGAGGCCACCCAGCGGCAGCAGTACCTGGTTGGTGAGATAGTCCAGGTTGTCATTGAGGCTTTTACCGCCAATGCCCAGACCCGCAAGGGTGTTGTAGCTGAGGATACTCAGCAGGCTCAGGACAGCGATCACGCTCAAGGCCACCAGCGCGCTCTTGTGCCGCCTGAAACCGCGATGCTCTTCCAGCCAGGCGGTTATAGGTTCAATCAATCCCACCATCGAGGTGATGGCGGCAACGGACACCAGCAGAAAAAACAGGATACTGAAGATGTGGCCACCCGGTATCTGGGCGAAAGCGACCGGCAGCGTCTGGAAGATCAGGCCCGGCCCACCCTGTGGATCGAGGTGGTAGGTGAACACCACAGGGAAGATCACCAGCCCCGCCAGCAGGGCGACTGCGGTATCGGCGCAAATGATGATGATCACCGATGAGGTGATCGACACATTCCTGGGCAGGTATGCCCCGAAGGTCATCATGCCCGCCATGCCGACGCCTATGGAAAAGAACGCCTGACCCACGGCCGCCAGCCAGACAGAGGGGGTAATCTTGCTGAAGTCCGCGCTGAACAGGTACTCAAGCGCCGCGTCAAAGCCCGGGGTGAAGATATTGAATACGGCCAGTACGCACAGGAGAATAAACAGCGACGGCATCAGGATACGCACCGTGCGCTCGATGCCCTGTTGTACCCCGGCGTAAATAATCCCGCCGGCCAGGGCCAGCGACGTCCAGGTCCAGAACACCATGGTGCCATTACTGCCCAGCAGCTCCTCGAAGGCCGCCGTCGCCTGCACCGAATCCACGCCGGCAAAACCGGACATCACTGCCCGGTAAAGGTACAGCAGCACCCACCCGGTGATAACGCAATACACCACCTCAATCAGGAAAGCCGCGGCGAGATTCATATACCCAACCGCAGCCCACGCGGAGGACCTGCCCTCCAGCCGGGCGACTGCGCGCATCGAACCGGGTGGTGACATACCGCCGCGACGTCCTATCAACAGCTCCGCCATCAGTATCGGCACGCCGATCAGGAAAGCGCAGACCAGGTAGACCAGGACAAAGGCGGCGCCACCGTTTTCACCGGCGATATAGGGAAACCGCCAGATATTGCCAAGGCCCACGGCGAAGCCGACCGTGGCCATGAGGAAGCCGAAGCGTGAGGACCAATGCTCGTGGGCGACTGTTGCCATGTGCCTTTTCCTCTTTGGTCATGCAACGCAGATTACGAACCGACTTTCACACTGACGCAGGCGGGACACCTCAGCAGCCAGTTCTTCCGCAGGGCCTGGGCAGCGGCTTTGCCGTCGATAATGCATGCTGTCACGGTGCGGGGGAAAGACAATAGT
>JAOUDU010000035.1 GCA_029859085.1 Gammaproteobacteria bacterium
GGCCGCCGATGACTTTACCATCAGCGGCAATGTCGCCCTCACCAGCGATTACCGCTTCCGGGGTATTTCCCAGTCCGACGAGTCGGCGGCCATCCAGGGCGGCTTTGACGTCGAGTTCTCCCCCGGCTTCTACCTCGGCACCTGGGGCTCCTCTGTCGATTTCGACAGCAACGAAGTCGCTGACGGCAGCCTGGAGCTGGACTACTACGGCGGTTGGAAAAGCGCCATCGGTGACACCGACTTCGGGATCGACGTGGGCTATATCTACTACGACTACCCCGGTGACAACGGCAGCCCCAAGGGCGATTACCAGGAAGTGTATGTATCGGGCTCCTGGAAGGACCTGTCTGTAACTGTCAACTATTCCGACGACTACTATCTCGAGTCCGATACCTATTGGCGCTACTCGGCCGAGTACAGCTTTTCCCTGGCGGAAAACCTCAGCCTGGGCCTGCAGGCCGCCTACAACGAAGTCGAGCAGGGCGGTGGTTTCTTCTCCTCTGATGCGGATAACTACACCGACTACTCCGTCACGCTCACCTATTCCGTGGCCGGGGTTGACCTCTCGGTCGCCTATGTCGGCACGGATCTGGATGACAACGATGTGTTCGGCACCGACTGGGCCGACGACACCGCGGTATTCACCATCAGCAAGAGCATGTAATCGCAGTCAGGCGTAGCGAGCCGGCCGGGAAAACGGCCGGCTCCATATCAGGAGATATGTATGAAATTAATCACGGCTATTGTTAAGCCATTCAAACTGGATGACGTGCGCGAGGCACTGTCGGAAATTGGCGTCCAGGGCATCACGGTCACCGAGGTCAAGGGCTTTGGCCGCCAGAAAGGCCACACCGAGTTGTACCGCGGTGCGGAATACGTTGTTGATTTCCTGCCCAAGGTAAAGATCGAGGTGGCGGTTGCCGACGGGGTGGTTGAGCAGACCATCGAGGCAGTCACCAAGGCCGCCAATACCGGCAAGATCGGCGATGGCAAGGTGTTCGTTACCGCGCTGGAGCAGGTGATCCGTATCCGCACCGGCGAGACCGGCGAAGACGCCATTTAATCCCACGACACTGTAACTAGAGAGTATTCCCATGGAAAACAGCATCTTTGAATTACAGTACGCCCTGGACACCTTTTATTTCCTGGTGATGGGCGCGCTGGTAATGTGGATGGGAGCAGGATTCGCGATGCTCGAATCCGGCCTCGTCCGCGCCAAAAACACCACCGAGATCCTGCTCAAGAACATCGCCCTGTACGCGGTGGCTTGTACGATGTACATGATCTGCGGTTACATGATCATGTACAGCGGGGACTGGTTTCTCTCCGGCATCGCCGCCAACGGCGTGACCGGTGCTGAAGAGCCCGCTACCTACGCCCCCTCGGCAGATTTCTTCTTCCAGGTCGTGTTCGTGGCGACCGCCATGTCGATCGTATCCGGCGCGGTGGCCGAGCGGATGAAGCTCTGGTCTTTCCTCATATTCGCGGTGGTCATGACCGGGTTCATTTACCCGATGGAGGGCTCCTGGACCTGGGGTGGGCAATCGGTATTCGGTATGTATACCCTTGGCGACCTCGGCTTCTCTGACTTCGCCGGTTCCGGTATCGTGCACATGGCCGGTGCGGCCGCGGCCCTCGCCGGTGTACTGCTGCTCGGCGCCCGCAAGGGCAAATACGGCCCGGACGGCCAGATCAACGCGATTCCCGGCGCCAACCTGCCGATGGCTACCCTGGGCACGTTCATCCTGTGGATGGGCTGGTTCGGTTTCAACGGCGGCTCGGTACTCGCCACCGCAACTGTGGATAACGCCAACTCGGTAGCGGTCGTGTTCATGAACACCAACGCGGCAGCGGCCGGAGGCCTGATTTCGGCGCTGATCCTCGCCCGCGTGATGTTCGGCAAGGCCGACCTTACCATGGCCCTCAACGGCGCCCTGGCCGGACTGGTGGTCATCACCGCGGAGCCGTCAACACCCACCGCCCTGCAGGCAACCCTGTTCGGCGCGCTGGGAGGCCTGCTGGTAGTGCTCTCCATCCTGACCGTGGACAAACTGAAGATCGACGATCCCGTCGGTGCAATCTCCGTGCACGGTGTATGCGGCTTCCTCGGCCTGATGATCGTGCCTGTCACCAACCCCCTCACCGAGGACGGTGGCGCCTCCTTCAGCGGGCAGTTGATTGGTGCCGCGACCATCTTCGTCTGGGTATTCGTGGTCAGCCTGGTTGTATGGGCCATCCTCAAGGCGGTCATGGGCATCCGGGTCACCGAGGAGGAAGAGTACGAGGGTACTGACCTGTCCGAGTGCGGCATGGAAGCCTACCCCGAGTTCACCAACAAGTAACTGTGCAGCTTTGCGGGCGCATCTCACGATGCGTACTTTCGGGGCCCCTTGGGGCCCCTTTTTTTATGCGCCCGAAAAACGGGGCAGGCCCGGCTGGATTCTCGCTCGCTGCGCGGGCAATACGTCCCCGGAGGCGCGTCTGCCCCGCTTTATCGGGTGAGCCGGCGGCGATTGCGCCTTGCCATTTCGCGGCGAGCCACCATAATAGCGGTTGCCAAATTGCTGGAGTTCTACCGGGATGAAACTCATCACTGCCATTATCAAACCCTTCAGGATGGACGATGTCCGCTCGGCCCTGTCGGAAATCGGGGTCCAGGGGATCACCTCCACCGAGGTCAAGGGTTTCGGGCGCCAGAAAGGGCATACCGAACTCTATCGCGGGGCGGAGTACGTTGTGGATTTCCTGCCCAAGGTGAAACTGGAGATCGCCGTTGCCGATGACAAGGTCGAGGCAACTATTGAGGCTGTCATCAAGGCGGCCAGCACCGGCAAGATCGGGGATGGCAAGATTTTCGTTACCTCGCTGGAGCAGGTAATCCGCATTCGCACCGGGGAAACCGGCGAGGACGCGATCTAGCCCGCGAGAGCGAGCGCAAGCCGACCGGGAACAACCCCAAGGCAATTACTTTTCAGTCTGGTCGGCCGCGGCGGCAATGTCAGCTATGGCCTGGGGCAATTGCCGCAGGTTGCTGATTTCGCGGCTCGCCCGGGGCCCTTCAGGCCACTCCCTGCCCCGGGAATTCATCCAAACCGTATGCATACCCACCGCCTGCGCGCCGGCGATGTCGTGCGCCGGGTCGTCACCCACGTGGATGACATTGTGAGCCGCAACCCCGGTCCGCTGCAGCGCGGCATGGAACATATCCGGGTGGGGTTTGCTGGCACCTATTTCCTCCGCCAGGAAAGCGAAGTCAAAGTAATCACCGGCGTCGGTCTTGTAGACATCGGCGTTGCCGTTGGTGAGCGCGCCCAGGGTGTAGTGGGTGGCGAGCCTTTCCAGTACCTCCAGGGCTTCGGCGTACAATTTCACCTGCTGGCGCTGCTCGAGGAATAACGCAAACGCCTGCTCTGCGCCACTGCGGGCCTCGGGCTCACTGTAACCCGCCGCCACCTGCAACTCGTAGAGCGTCTGGATGCGTATCTGGCTGACATGGTGCACCAGGTGCGGATGGCGCTGCCACACGGACTTCTTGAATTCCCAGAGTGCATCGTGGTCCAGGGAATCCACGGCGCCGGGGCGGTGCTCAAGCAGCCAGTCCTGCTGGGCCTGCTCCGCCCGCAGCAGGGCCGGCTCCACATCCCACAGGGTGTTGTCCAGGTCGAAAGTGATTACCTTGATATCCATGCGCGTGCTGGCCCCGGGTCCGGTTGCGATTCGATCCGTCAGCCCTTGTCGCGTCGCCTGGCGCGGGGGTGGGCGGCGTCGTAGACCTTGGCCAGGTGCTGGAAGTCCAGGTGGGTGTAGATCTGGGTGGTGGAAATATTGGCGTGCCCCAGCAGTTCCTGCACCGCCCGCAGGTCGCCGCTGGATTCGAGTAAATGACTGGCAAAGGAGTGGCGCAGCATGTGGGGGTGGATGTCCTGGTGCATACCGGCCTTGCGGCCCTGTAGCCTCAGTCGGGCCTGTATGCTGCGTGCGCCGATGCGCCGGCCCTGGTTGCTGGTAAACAGGGCCGCCGCACTGTCGTCGTCAGCGGCGACGGGGGGCCTGACCTCCAGCCAGCGCTGGATCGCATCCAGCGCGACCGAGCCGACCGGAATCGTGCGGGCCTTGTTGCCCTTGCCGGTGACCGTCAGCAGGCGGGATTGGGCGTCTATATCGCCGGTGTCGATAGCCGCCAGTTCCGCCAGTCGCAGGCCCGAGGAGTAGAAGAGCTCCGCGATGGCGCGGTCGCGCCGGGCGATCACCGAGTCCTCGTCAAAGGACAGGAACTTGTTTACCTGGTCCGCATCGAGGGTTTTGGGCAGTTTGCGCGGCTTGCGCGGAGCCTGCACGCTGGCCGCGGGATTGCGCGGCCGGCCCTGCTCCCTGCCCAGGTAATTGAAAAAGGAACGCGCCGCCGACAGGCTGCGCTGGATGCTGCTGCCGGCGAGTCCGCGCCGGTGCAGCTGGCTTGCCCACTGGCGGATATCCGCCTCCACTACCTGGGTGGGGCTGGTCCTGTCCTGCTCTTCGCAGTGGCGCCGCAGGGTCAGCAGGTCGTGCCGGTAGCCGTCCAGGGTATGGCGCGAGAGCTGGCGTACATCGCGCAGGTAGACCAGGAACCCCTCGATGGCGGTGGCCAGCTCGCTGGCGGCGGCTCCCGCAGCGGGCGCTACCTCCCCCTGCGGCGGCGACGTGGTCACGGGGCGGTCAGGCCCCGGCCGGGGAGAAGCGCGGCAACAGGCGCATGATCACCTCGGCGATATGGGACAGGAACAGGGTGCCCATGGCGCTGGTGTAGCGGCCGGCATCGGCGCTGCCCACGGCAATCAGGCCCAGTTGCGAGCCATCCGCCAGCGGCATGATCGCGGCGGAACCACCCTGCTGGAAATGATGGGCACTGCCGCCGGGGGTGAACAGGTAGTTGAATTCCTCCTTGCGCAGCGCACCGCAGACCGCCTTGCGGCCGCTGAAGAGGGCGCCGATATGGGATCTTGCGTCCTCCAGCCGCTCTACCCGGTAGTCGCCGTCTGCGGGCTCCTCACCGAACAGGATCATGCTCGCAAACTCCACCTCGAAACCGTTTTTCATGGAGTCCATGAAGGCGCTGTAGAGCCCCGCGACGGAGTCCGCCTCGAGCAGTTTTACCACCAGTGCGCGGGTCTGCTCGAAGAGTTTGTCGTTTTCCCGGGCGTTGGTGGTGAGCGCCTTCAGGCGATGGCGGATATCGACATTGCGTTCCCGCAGTACACTGACCTGCTTCTCGACCAGGGACACGGCGCTGCCCGAGGCGTGGGAAACATGCAGGTGATCCAGCAGGTCGGGATTGCGCTGGAGGAAGTCGCCGTTTTCCTTGAGAAACTCCCGCACCGCCTCGTCGCTGAGCCCGGCGGCGTCCGCAGCTTCGGCACCGCGATTTTTCTTCCCCACGGCGGGCGCTGAGCCCGCCTTATCTTTGCTGGCTGACATTGATTCCCCTGGCCTGGTGTGCCGCACAATTGCGGTCTCAGATTCTTATACTGCCTTCGAACACCACCTCGGTGGGTCCGGTCATAATCACGGGCTGGCCCTGGCCTGCCCAGGATATCGAAAGCTTACCCCCCGGCAGCTCAACTGTCACTAAGTCGCGCAGCCAACCCCGCGTGATGCCGTAGACCACGGCGGCACAGGCGCCGGTGCCACAGGCCAGGGTTTCCCCGACCCCGCGCTCGTAGACCCGCAGCCTTATCGCCTGGTCCGATACCACTTCCATAAAGCCCGCGTTGACCCGCCGCGGGAAGTCCGGATGCGCTTCGATCAGCGGGCCCAGCCGCGCTACCGGGGCATCGGCCGCACTGTCGATCCGCACCACCGCATGGGGATTGCCCATGGACAGGGCGCCGATTTCCAGCGTCGCGCCGTCGACCAGCAGCGGATAGCTGGCGGCGCGGGCAGCGGCAGCGAAGGGGATGGCGGCCGGTTCGAACTCCGGCACGCCCATATTCACTTCGACATCCTGCCGGTTGCGCATGCGCAGCTCAATGATGCCGGCGGCTGTTTCCACCGTTATCACGCGCTTGGTGGTGAGTTTTTTCTCGAGTACGAAACGGGCGAAACAGCGTGCGCCATTGCCGCACTGCTCCACCTCGTTGCCGTCGGCGTTGTAGATGCGGTAGCGGAAATCCACCTCGGGATTGTGCGGGGCTTCCACCACCAGCACCTGGTCGCAGCCGACGCCGAAATGCCGGTCCGCGAGCAGTCGCACGTCCCGCGGGCGCAGCTTGTAGCGTTGGCTGATCAGGTCGATGACGACAAAATCGTTGCCCGCGCCGTGCATCTTGGTGAATTTCAGCAGCATTGTTGAGTATTACCCGGTGGTGTGCCTACCGGGGCAGGCATTTTTCTGTGCGCATGATATCAGCAATCGTCTCCCGTTCGCGCACCAGGTGAACGCGGTCACCATCGACCATCAGCTCGGGGGCCCTGCCGCGGCTGTTGTAGTTGGAGCTCATGCTGAAGCCATAGGCGCCGGCGCCGAACACCGCCAGCAGGTCGCCCTGGGCAATACTCAGCTCGCGGTCCTTGCCCAGGAAATCCCCGGTTTCGCAGACCGGCCCCACCACGTCCCAGCGGGCGGCCGGGGCCGCGGTGTTGCGCTCCACCGGCTGGATGTCCAGCCAGGCCTGGTACAGGGCGGGCCTGATCATGTCGTTCATGGCGGCATCCACCAGGGCGAAGTTGTGCTGGGGGGTCGGCTTGAGGTACTCAACCCGGGTGACCAGCAGGCCGGCGTTGGCGGCGATGGAGCGGCCCGGCTCGAACATCAGCGCCAGCTTGCGCGGGCCCAGCTCCCGCCGTATCGCCGCGATGTAATCGGCGATGGAGGGTGGGGTCTCGTCCCGGTAGCGCACGCCCAGGCCGCCCCCCAGGTCGAGATGGCGGATGCTGATGCCGATCCCTTCCAGCGTGTCGATCAGTGCCAGCAGCCGGCGCAGCGCGTCCAGGAACGGGCTGATCTGGGTGAGCTGGGAGCCGATGTGGCAGTCCAGGCCCACCACCTCGACATGGCTGAGCCCGGCGGCCCGCCGGTACACCAGCAGGGCCTCGTCCACGGTGACGCCGAACTTGTTCTCGCGCAGGCCGGTGGAGATGTACGGATGGGTCCGGGCGTCCACGTCCGGGTTGACCCTGACCGAGACCGGGGCGATGACACCCATCCCTGCCGCCACCGCGTCAAGCACTTCCAGTTCCGCGGCTGACTCCAGGTTGAAACAGTGAATGCCCAGCTCCAGCGCCCGGGCCATCTCTGCGGGTTTCTTGCCCACGCCGGAAAAAACGATTTTCCCGGGCTCACCGCCGGCGGCTATTACCCGTTCCAGCTCGCCGACGGAGACGATGTCAAAACCCGCTCCCAGGCGCGCGAGCACGTTGAGTACCGCCAGGTTCGAGTTGGCCTTGACCGCGTAGCACACCAGGTGCTCGCAGTCCGCCAGGGCCTGCTGGTATTCCCCGAACGCCGCTTCCAGCGCGGCGCGGGAATAGATATAGCAGGGAGTGCCGTGGGTGGCGGCGATCTCACTGACCGCCACGCCCTCGGCGTACAGGCTGCCGTCCCGGTAGGGGAAATAGTCCATTGAATGCTCCCGTCAGGGCGTGGTCGTTGCGGCCGGGGCCGGGGCCGGGGCCGGGGCCGGGTTTGCGGGCGCGCTCGCCTCCCCGGGCAGGTACAGTGGACCCATCTGCCCGCAGCCTGTCAGCAGCAGTGCGGCGGCGAGTGCAAGCGTTGCGACTGGGGATGGCATGAGTCCGGCTCCGGTTGGCAAAGCCGGGGATTATACCGTTCGCTAGTAAGCCATGCGAGCAGCCCGTATCATGGAGTTTTTGTGCGCTTGCGGGGACGGGAGTGATGGCGTGAACAAGTTCTGCCGATGGGCGCCACTGCTGGCGTGGCTGGGTGGTGGCGCGCTGCCGCTGGCGGCTTACGAGCCCCTGTATGTCAAGAACCTGAGCCCGGTGACGGGGCTGCTGGGCCTGCCTTCCCAGCGCTCCGCTGCGAGCGAGGCCGAGGGCAAGCTGGCCCTCGCCCTGCACAGCAGTGTGGCCAACAACTACGTGCTGGATGCCAACAGCCACGAGTACCTCAATCTCGATGGTGAGACCCTGCGCTTTGCCCTGGACCTGCGTTACGGCCTGGCACCGGACTGGGACGTGCAGCTGGAGGTGCCCTGGCTCAAGCAGAGCGGCGGCCAGCTGGACTCGCTGATAGATAACTGGCACGACCTGTGGGGCATGTCCGACGGCGGGCGTTCACAGGTGCCCCGCAACCTGCTGGATTACCGGTATGCCTCCTCCTCCGCCCCTGGCTTCCTGCTCGAGGACGACAGTTCAGGCCTGGGTGACATTACCCTGGCGCTGAATTACGCCTTCTTCCGGGATGAGGATGCGGTGGCGAGCGTCGCGCTGGGTTACAAGTTCGGCGTGGGTGATGAGGATAAGTTCCTCGGCAGCGGCGCTGATGACGTGTACGTTGCCCTTCGGTTCTCCGGGGCGCACCTGTCCGGCCTGCCGTTGCGCTGGCACGGCCAGGCGGGTTACCTGCGCGCCGGCGACAGCAATCTGCTCGATGGCATCCAGCGGCAGGACCTGTGGTTTGCGGGCCTCGCCCTGGACTGGCTGGTCAGCGAGAACTGGTCGCTGCTGGCACAGGTGGACAGCAATGCCGCTCCCACCAGGAGCGACATCACCGCGCTGGGCGACACTGCCGGTACATTCACCGCAGGGGCGCGCTGGCGTTTTGCCCCCGGGTGGTCGGTGGATGCCAGCGTGGTGGAAGACATCCTGGTGGAGACGGCCCCGGATGTGACTTTCCAGGCCACCTTCCGCTACAGCCCTCCCTAGGAAAGTCTCAGCCGGCGCGGTGCCGCAGTCGCTCCCGGGCGCGTTCTGCCGCTGCCGCCACCTGCCGGGGCGCGGTGCCACCGAGGTGGTCCCGGGCGGCCACTGATCCCTCCAGAGTCAACACGTCGAACACGTCGGCGGCGATGCCCGGATGAAAGCCCTGCAGTGTTGCCAGCTCCATCTCCGCCAGGTCCTGGCCGCTGGCCACGCCGTGGGCCACCGCCTTGCCGACCACCTCGTGGGCGTCCCGGAACGGCAGCCCCTGTCGCACCAGGTAATCCGCCAGGTCCGTCGCGGTGGAGAAGCCGCGCCGCGCCGCCTCCCGCATCTGCTCGATCCTGGGCCTGATCGCGGGCACCATGTCGGCGAAGGCCCGCAGGCAGTCGAGCACGGTGTCGACGGTATCGAACAGCGGTTCCTTGTCCTCCTGGTTGTCCTTGTTATAGGCCAGCGGCTGGCTCTTCATCAGGGTCAGCAGGGCTACCAGGTGGCCGTTGACGCGGCCTACCTTGCCCCGCACCAGCTCCGGTACGTCCGGGTTTTTCTTCTGGGGCATGATCGACGAGCCGGTACAGAAGCGGTCCGGCAGCTCGACGAAGTTGAACTGCGCCGAGGCCCACAACACCAGTTCCTCGGACATGCGCGAAAGGTGTGTCATCAGCAGCGCCGCGAAAGAGCAGAACTCGATCGCGAAATCCCGGTCGGATACCGAGTCCAGCGAGTTTTCGGTCGGGCCGTCAAAACCCAGGGACTTTGCCGTGAGGGTGCGATCGATGGGGTAGGTCGTACCGGCCAGGGCCGCGGCTCCCAGCGGGGAGCGGTTGAGGCGGGCGCGGCAGTCCTGCAGCCGGCCGTAATCGCGCTCCAGCATTTCATTCCAGGCCAGCAGGTGGTGACCGAAGGTCACGGGTTGCGCGGTCTGCAGGTGAGTGAAACCCGGCATGATGGTGGCGCTGTGCTGCTCTGCCAGTTCGATCGTCCCCTGCTGCAGCCGCGTCAGCTCGGTGGTGATGGCGTCGATGGCGGCCCGCAGGTAGAGGCGGATATCGGTGGCCACCTGGTCATTGCGGGAGCGCCCGGTATGGAGCTTCTTGCCGGTGATGCCGATCAGCTCGGTGAGCCTGGCCTCGATGTTCATGTGCACATCTTCGAGTTCGATCGACCAGTTGAAGCGACCGCCGCTGATCTCGTCCTGCACCTGGGCGAGGCCGCGGCGGATGTCCGCCAGTTCCCCGGGCGTAAGCACCCCGACCGCGCACAGCATCTCGGCGTGGGCGAGGGAGCCCGCGATGTCTTCGCCGGCCATGCGCTGGTCGAAACTGACCGATGCGGTAAAGCGCTGCACGAAACTGTCGGTGGCTTCGCTGAAACGCCCACCCCACAGTTTGCTGGTGTCCTGCTGTTTGCTCATTGTGCTTGATTTCCTGCTGTAAACACCGGGCACCGCTGCGGCCCGCGGCCGCGTTCGGCGCACTGGCGCCGCGGTGATTTTTGGACTTGTTCGCGCCAGGTAAGGGTGCAAGTATACCAGCTATCGAGGGGGGAGAACGGTTTATGCAGCCATCACCGGGGCAGGTGGTACAGGCGGGTGAGGGGGGCGCGCCGGGCGAATTCTTTATCCCTGACCTGTGCGCGCCGCGGACGGTTTTCGTCATGGTGCTGCTGGTCGAGCTGATGGTGCTGGTCTACACCCTTACCGCCAGCGACCTGCCGAATTTCGATTGGGAGACCCTGGCCCTGTGCTCTCTGTTCGTGCAATGGGTGGTGCTGCTCAGCGCATCCGTGTTGTGCGGCCTGCGCCGGATCATCAGCGGATTTGGCCTGGCGCTGGCCAGCGTGTACTGCCTGCTGGTAGTGGTGGGTATTACTGCCATCAGCAGCTTCGCGGCCTGGCACCTGCTGCCCTTTTTCAATGACGGCACCGGCGTGGGCTGGTGGCTCCTGCGCAACCTGTTGGTGGCCGTGGTGCTCGGCGGTATCGTGCTGCGCTATTTTTACCTGCAGCAGCAGCTGGTAGTGCAGAAACAGCTGGAATTACAGTCCCGGCTCGATGCCCTGCGGGCGAGGATCCGCCCCCACTTCCTGTTCAATACCCTCAACAGCATCGCCAGCCTGATCGTGTCCCGTCCCCAGGACGCCGAGCGGGCCGTCGAGGACCTGGCCGAATTGCTGCGGGTCAGCCTGCAGGAACAGCAGCGCCCCACCCAGGTTGCGGATGAGCTGCGCCTGTGTGAATTGTACCTGTCCATCGAGAGATTGCGCCTGGGTGAGCGCTTGCAGGTCCGCTGGGAGGTTGATCCCGCCCTGCGCGAGACGCCGATGCCCAGCCTGACGCTGCAGCCCCTCGTGGAGAATGCCGTGTACCATGGCGTGGCCCAGCTCACCGCCGGTGGCACGATCGTTATCAGTGTGCGGCGGGAGGCCGGCGCCGTGCAGGTAGTGGTGGAGAACCCGGCGCCGGGTAAATCGTCGCGCACCGATGGGCACCACATGGCGCTGGAAAATATACGCCAGCGCCTGCTGGTGTTGTACGGCTCCCAGGGCCAGCTGCGAATTCTCCAGGCCGGGGGTCTCTTCCGCGTCGAGCTGAACTACCCCCTGCAGGAGGGAGTGTGAAAGTACTGTTGGTCGACGACGAACCGCTGGCGCGGGAGCGACTGCTGCGCCTGTTGCAGAAGTTGCAGCCGGA
>JAOUDU010000562.1 GCA_029859085.1 Gammaproteobacteria bacterium
GGAAGCCGCCGAGCTTTACGCCAGGCTGCGGCAGCAGGGTATCCAGGCGGAACTGGTAAAGATCGGCGAACGGGGCGACCTGCACAGCGGTGAAGGCGTAAAAACAACGACAACGCCAGTTGCAGCGGCCGCGGTCGCTGCGGAGGCGGCCCCGGACACCCGCGACAAACTGCCGGATGCGCCTGTCCCGGGCGCGGACAGGGGCGCCCTGGAAACCGCCCGCAGGGTCGATCTCGCTGCCCGGAAATCCCTCCGGACAGAGGACAGGGAGCAGCTCAGGGCCAAGGAAAAAGCCCTGAAAAAGGCGCTGAAGGCCAAGGGCAGAGCGCAGGCGAAACTCGACCAGGCCAGCGCGCGGGCCCGGGAAAAAGCGCGGCAGGCGGCATTGCAGGAGGCGGCGAAAGCCCAGCGCGAGGCAGAGGAGACCGCGAGACGGGAACGCCTCGCCGCGGAGCGGGCCGAGCGCGAGCGCCGGGAGGCCCAGGAGCGGGAACGCCTGGCGGCGGAGCGGGCCGAGCGCGAGCGCCGGGAGGCCCAGGAACGACAGCGCCTGGCAGCGGAGCGGGCCGAGCGCGAGCGCCGGGAGGCCCAGGAGCGGGAGCGCCTCGCGGCGGAGCAGGCCGAACGCGAGCGGCTCGAAGCCCTGGAGCGGGAGCGCCTGGCCGAGGAAAAGGCGGCCCGCAGGGAACAGGAGCGGCGCGAGGCGGAACAGCTCGCTGCCAGGCTCCAGGTGGAGCAGGCGCGCCGCAAGCGCGAGCACGCAGCGCAGGTGGCGCGGCGCAAAGCGGAGGAGCTGCGCAAGCGGGCCCAGGAGCAGGCGCGGCTGGAGGCTGAGCGCGAAGAGCAGCTGGCCCAGCGCCGCGCCATGGAAGAACAGGCGATCCAGCGTGCCGCCGCGGAGCTGGCGCAGAAACCGGGACTCAAACCGGTGGGAGCGCGGGTAAGGACCCGCCTCGAAACACCCACCCGGCCGCGCCATTCGGGGGCGCCCGCCCAGGGCAGGCGCAAGCGCCAGCCGGGGGCGCCCAACCTCTACAGCATGCGGCCTTTTCGCAATACTCCCGAGATTCGCGCCCGGGCCGACCAGTCGCGCCGGATTATGCGACAGGCCTTTACCTGCGCGGCGGTCGCCCTCACCCTTGCGCTCACCCTGGGAATTCGCCTGTTGAGCCTGCAGCCACCGGTGGCTGTCGGAGGCGCCGTCGCTATCGCGATCACCCCCCAGGATCAACCCCTGCTGCTGGCCGCAGATCACCTGCTGCTGCACGACCGGGCCGGCGTCAGCAGCACTGAACTGGGCCCGGGGCAACTCGGACTGGCCGCGCTGCGGCCACCGCTGGCCTTCGATGGGCAGGGCGGACTGATTGCCACCGGCCGCCTGGCGGGCGCCGGCGCCGCGGCGGGCGAAGCCCCGCAGCTGCTGCGCTGTGTGCTGGCGGAATCCCGTTGCGAACAGTTCCCGGCGGACCTGGCGGGCACGAATATCTCGGCGCTTGCGGTCAATTCGCTGGATGGCAGCCTGTTCATTGCCGACAGCGGTGCCGGCCAGCTGCTCAAGCTGAACACCCGGGGGGAGCTGCTGGCCCGGGTCGACGCGACGCTTTCCCCGACCCCGGTGCTGCGCCTGGATTCGGGCCTGTTGCTGGTGAACAGCGCGCAGGGGCCCGCTATCAGCGTATTTCGTTACGAGGACAATGCCTTCGGCCGGCAGCTGGACGAGGTCCTGCTGCTGGTGCCCGGCACAGACCCTGCGGAATTTACCGGCGTGCGGGATTTTATCAAGAGCGGCGAGCACTGGTGGGTCCTGCTCGACCGGGCCGGTGGCGGCAGCGCGCGGCTCTTGCGCTTTGATAGCCAGTGGCAGTTTGTCGACCAGCCTGCCCTGGCGGCGGGCGCCCGCCCCAGCGCGCTGGCGAACTGGGGCGGCCGGGTCCTGGTGGTGGACCCATCCCGCATCCCGGTGCAACGCTTCAGCGCCGAGGGAGTCCCCGAGGCGCCGCTGGTCTCAAAGTCGCTGACAGGCCTGGGCGCGGACAGGGAGCACCGGGCGAATCTCACCCTGCTCGGCTGGCGCCTCAGTCTCGCACTGTCTGTCCTGGGCGCACTGGCGGCGCTCTGCGTCGGCGGCCTGCACCGGGTCCGCAGCCTGGTGTACAAATCCTGCCGGGAGCGCGGCGCCGAGCCGGTCGACAAACTGGCAGACAGCGTTGACTGGGTCGAACTCGCACCGGAGCGGTCCGCCAACCTGGGCAGGACCGGCATGGCATATGCCGTGCTGGCCACCGGCCTCGTATTAGGCGCCATCGGCCTGGGTGCATCCAGCCTGCAGTTATCGGCCCTGCTGCTGGTGCTTGTGGGCCCGGCCGCCGCCCTGATCCTGCTGCAGCGCAGCGACCCGGGGCATATCGGCATTCTGGGCCAGGAGTTACTGCTGGTGGATCACGGGGGGATGTACCACCTGGGCAGCGGCGGCCGTATCCACTGCCGCGGACCGTTCCTGATGATTGACGATGTCACAGTCTTCACCGGGACCCGCTTCCTGCCCGCGTTCGCCGCAGCCGCAATCGGGCAGCAGGTGGCGCCGCTCGCGGCGGAAGGCGTGCGGGTGGATCGCAAGATCGTCACGGTCAAACTGCTGCAGAGCCGCCATCCGCTGGCATTGGGTGCGGTGCTTATCGTCGCCACGGTGGCCGCCGCCCTCGCGCTGTTGTCACTTCAGGGTATTTTTTGACAAAGCCACTCACACCCTCCGGGGCGACAGGGCTTCCCGGTATTCGATATACTGTGCCGCGACACTCTCGATACAACAAGTTATACGGCACGCGTCATA